>PUKW01000073.1 GCA_003550665.1 Paracoccaceae bacterium
CCCGTCACCCCCTTCAGGAGCGTCGTGCCGTAGCCCCCCGCGGCGGCGTCCGCGCGCAGGGTCTGCGCGGCGGCGGCCTGATCCTCAGTGAGCGCCTTGCCCGGCCGCGCCGGGTCGAGCCGCGCAAAGGGCGCATCGCGCGGCGCCTCGATTGGCTCCAGCGCCCCCGCCTCCGCGAGCCCCTTGACCACACCGCCGCCCACCCCGGCCGCGCGCGCGAGATCCCCGGCCGCCATCGGCCCACCGGCCGCGTCGAGCACCCCGAGCACCCTGCGCCGCGGGTCGGTCATGCGCTCGGGCGTGGCGGCCCCGCGCCGGTAGAGCCGCCGCGTCGCCGGCCCGTCGGCCAGCCCCGGCACCCGCGTGGCCAGCCGCAGCATCGCCGCGAGCGGCGTGAAGGTATAGGCCGCCGCGCGCTCGAGAAAGGCGCGCATCTCGGCGCGCATCGGGGCGGCATCCAGCACCCGCGCCACCGCGCGCAGCTTCGCTGTGGGCAGATCGCTCACCCCTGCGCCCCAGACCACCCCGATCACCCGCCGCGGCCCCAGCGGCACCTCGACGAAGGCGCCGAGCGCGCAACCCTCCTCGGGGGCAAGGTAGTCGAGCGGCCCGTCGAGCGGCTGCGCGGTCAGCACCGCGAGCCGCGCCCCCGCCTCGAAAAACGCCTCCTGCTGCATCCGCCACCCTGCCCGAGGGGTTCCGGCACCCGCCCCCATGCGTTATGGCAGGCGCCGACGCAGGCTGTAACCCAGGGAACCGGGAACATGAAATTCTTTGTCGACACCGCCGATGTCGCCGCCATCGCCGAGCTCAACGAACTCGGGATCATCGACGGGGTGACGACGAACCCCTCGCTGATCCTCAAATCGGGCCGCGACATCACCGAGGTCACGCGCGAGATCTGCGCCATCGTGGACGGCCCCGTCTCCGCCGAGGTCGTCGCGCTCAACGCGCCCGAGATGATCGAGGAGGGGCGCAAGCTCGCGCAGATCGCACCCAACATCACCATCAAGCTGCCGCTCACCTGGGAGGGGCTCAAGGCGTGCAAGACGCTGTCGGGCGAGGGGCACATGATCAACGTGACGCTGTGCTTTTCCGCCAACCAGGCGCTGCTGGCCGCCAAGGCCGGGGCGAGCTTCATCTCGCCCTTCATCGGCCGGCTCGATGACATCAATCTCGACGGCATGGAGCTGATCCAGGACATCCGCACGATCTATGACAATTACGACTTCACCACCGAGATCCTCGCCGCCTCGATCCGCAGCGTGAACCATGTCACCGAGGCCGCGCGCATCGGCGCCGACGTTATGACCGCGCCGCCCGAGGTGATCCACAAGCTCGCCCAGCATCCGCTGACGGACAAGGGCCTCGACGCCTTCATGAAAGATTGGGAAAAAACGGGGCAGAAAATCGTCTGATTTCGTGTATGCTCCGCCTGCAGAAAAAAACGAGCAGAGACAGGCATGACCAACACTGAAATTGCCGATTGGGGCAACGACGACGACGTGCTGCGCACGCGGATCCTGGCGGAGCCGGCGCTGATTCTCGACGATCCGGAGCTGATGCGCGCGCTGGTGGCGGCGAGCGACTCGACGCTGGGCGACAATATCGTGGATCTGCGCGGCATGGCGATGCAGCGGCTGGAGTCGCGGCTCGCACAGCTCGACGAGACGCACCGCACGGTGATCGCGGTCGCTTCAGAGAACCGCGCCTCGATGGATCAGATCCACCGCGCGGCGCTGCGGCTTCTGGAGGACGACAGCTTCGAGGAGTCGCTGCGCGCGCTCGACACCGATGTCGCCGAGATCCTGCGCCTCGACAGCCTGCGCCTCGTGCTCGAACGCACGCAGGCGTGGCCCGACCCGGCGCTCGCGCGGCTCGGGGAGGTGGTCCATGTCGCCGCGCCGGGCTCGATAGAAAGCTACATGACCGCCGGGCGTGGCCCCGTTGCGCGGCGCGTCGTCCTGCGCGCGGCGGCGCCGGGGGCCGGCGTCGTGCATGGGGTGCCCGAGGGCGTGATCGGCTCCGAAGCGCTGCTGCGGCTCGATCTCGGGGCGGAGCGGCTGCCGGGGATGCTCGCGATGGGCTCAGCCGATCCCGACCAGTTCAAGCCCGGCCAGGGCACCGACCTGCTCGCCTTCTTCGCCGATGTGCTGGAGCGGGCGATGCGCCGCTGGCTGGCCTGACGCGGTGCTGCCCACTTCGATGGCCGACGCGCTCGAAGCGTGGCTGGCCGAGTTGCGCGGAATCGAGGGCGCCGCGGCGGCCACGCTGCGTGCTTACCGCGCCGATGTGACGCGGTTTCTCGGCTTCATCGCGGCGCATCACGGCGGCGCGCAAGGGATCGCGGCGCTGCGCGGGGTGACGCAGTCGGATCTGCGCGCCTGGATGGCGCATGAGCGCGCGCGCGGTGTGACGGGGCGCTCGCTGGCGCGGGCGCTGTCGGCGGTCAAGCGGTTCTATCGCTGGCTCGCGGCGCGCGACGGCTTCGATGCGACCGCCGTGCTCGCGCAGCGCGCTCCGCGTTTCGACCGCGGCCTGCCGCGCCCGCTCGCGGCGAATGAGGCGCGCGACGTTCTCGACGCGGCGGGTACCGTATCCCTCGAGCCCTGGGTCGCGGCGCGCGACGCGGCTGTGGTGACGCTGCTCTACGGTTGCGGGTTGCGCATCTCGGAGGCGCTCGCGATCGATGGCGGCGATGTTCCGCTTGCGCAGATGCTGCGCATCAATGGCAAGGGCGGCAAGGAGCGGCTCGTGCCGGTGATCCCGGCCGCGCGCATTGCGGTCACGCGCTATGCGCAGCTCAGCCCCTACCCGCCGCAGCGCGGAGCGGCGCTGTTTCGCGGCGTGCGCGGCGGGGTGCTCGACCAGCGCATCGTCACGCGGATGATGCAGACCGTGCGCCAGCGCCTCGGCCTGCCGGCGAGCGCGACGCCGCACGCCCTGCGCCACTCCTTCGCGACGCATCTCCTCAGCGCGGGCGGCGATCTGCGCGCGATCCAGGAACTGCTCGGCCATGCCTCGCTCTCAACGACGCAGGGTTACACCGCCGTGGACAGCGCCCGGCTGATGGAGGTCTACGCGGCCGCGCATCCGCGCCGGTGATTGCGGCCCGGCCGGATTTCGGCCATTACCGGCGCCATGAAGGCGACAATTCAGGCCTACAGCGTCCACCTCTTCACCGCCACGGGCGCCGTCTTCGCGATGCTGGCCATGCTCGCGGCTGCGCAAACGCAATGGGATCTGATGTTCCTGTGGCTCGTGGTGGCGTTCATCGTGGACGGCGTGGACGGCCCGCTCGCGCGCCGGTTCCATGTCGGAACGCGGGCGCGCCGGATCGACGGGGTGCTGCTCGACCTGATCATCGATTACCTGACCTATGTCTTCATTCCCGCCTTCGCGCTGTTTCAGTCGCACCTTCTGCCGGGCTGGACAGGCTGGATCGCGATCATCCTGATCACCTTCGTCAGCGTGCTCTACTTCGCGGACAGCCGCATGAAGACGCCCGACAATTCCTTCGCGGGCTTTCCCGCGGCCTGGAACATGGCGGCGCTGGTGCTGTTTGCCGTCACGCCTGTCACATGGGTGAGCCTAGCCATCGTGGTGTTCCTCGCGGTCGCGATGTTCAGCCCGCTCAAGTTCATCCACCCGGTGCGCACCCGGCGCTGGCGGTCGGTGTCGCTGCCCGTGGCCGCCCTCTGGACACTGTTCGCGGCCTGGGCGGCCTGGGCGGACTTCGCGCAACCCGGCTCGGTGAGCGCGGCGCTGATCGCCACGAGCCTCTATCTCGCCCTAGCGGGGATCGCGCAGCAGGTGGTCCCCGAGCGCGCTAGAGCCGCGTGAGCACGACCCCGCCCAGGATCAGGCCCACCGCGAGTGCCTTGTCGGGCCGCGTGCGCTCGCCGAAGACGAGCCAGCCGATGAGCACCGCGAACAGGATCGACGTCTCGCGCAGCGCGGCCACCAACGCGATCGGCGCTACCGTCATCGCCCAGACCGAGATCGCATAGGCCCCGTAGGACGCCGCCGCGGCCACCGCGCCGCCGGCCCAGGCCCGCGTGCCCGCCGGCACCACCGCGCGCCCGCGCAGCGCGAGCACCACGAGCGTGAAGAGCACGCCGTCAAGCACGAAGATCCAGCCGACATAGCCGATCGCATCGCCCGACACCCGCGCGCCGAGCCCGTCGACGAGCGTATAGGCCGCAGTCGCGCAGGCCGAGCCGAGGGCAAAGGGCAGCAGCCGGCGCGACTCGCCGACGGTGAACACCCCCCGCGCCATCGCCAGCAGCCCGGCCCCCATGAGCACGACCCCGGCAATCTCCAAAAGGCTCAGCCGATCGGGCAGCACCGCGACGCCCGCGACCAGCACCATGAGCGGTGCCGCGCCCCGCGCGATGGGATAGACCCGCGAGAGATCCCCCGCCTCATAAGCGAGCGCCAGAAACAGCTTGTAGCCCACATGGATCAGCGCCGAGGCCAGCAGCCACGGCCAGACCTCGGCCCCCGGCAGCGGACGCCCCGCCACCACGACCAGCCCGATCGGCACCGAGGCCACCGACAGCATCACCATGGTGCCGAGTTTCGACGTCCCCAGCTTGACGAGCGCGTTCCACGCCGCATGCAGGAACGCCGCCCCCAGCACCGCCGCGAAAACGCCGAGGCTCACCCCGCGGGCCGCCGCTCAGCGCGCCGCGCCCTCACCCCAGCGCCGCGTCGCAGCGCGCGCACACGCCCGGATGCCGGTGCCGGCCGACATCGGGCAGGATCTTCCAGCAGCGCTCGCATTTGGTGCCCTCGGCGCGCTCGAAGACGACGCCGATGCCCGGCACCTCGGGCAGGCGGAACGCCTCGGCCGGGATCGGATCGCCGGTGAGCACGAGATCCGAGGTGATGCAGATATCGGCGAAATCGGTGCCGCGCAGCGCCCCGAGCACCTCCGCGTCGCGCACATGCACCACCGGCGCCGCCTCGAGACTCGCCCCGATGACCTTGTCGCGGCGCTGCAGCTCGAGCGCGGCGGTGACCACGCGCCGCGCCTGACGCACGCCCGCCCATTTCGCCGCGAGCGGCTCGTCGCGCCAGTCAGCCGGGGTGTCGGGGATGTCCTGCAGATGCACGGAGCTCTCCGCCCCCGGATAGCGCGAGCGCCAGACATCCTCGGCGGTGAACACCAGCACCGGCGCGAGCCAGGTGGTCAGCCGATGAAACAGCAGATCGAGCACCGTGCGCGCGGCGCGGCGGCGCGGGCTGTTGGCGGCGTCGCAATAGAACGCGTCCTTGCGGATGTCGAAATACACCGCCGAGAGATCGACCGTGGCGAAGTTGAACAGCTTCTGGAACACGCCCTGGAAGTCATAGGAATCGTAACCCTGGCGCAGCTCGTGGTCGAGCTCGGCGAGCCGGTGCAGCACCCAGCGCTCGAGCTCGGGCATATCGGCGGGGTCGACGCGCTCACTCGCGTCAAAATCGGCGAGATTTCCGAGCATGAAGCGCATCGTGTTGCGCAG
>PUKW01000297.1 GCA_003550665.1 Paracoccaceae bacterium
CCGATCTCATCCAGTTCACGCCGGGGCTGCCCAAGACCCGCTCGGGCAAGATCATGCGCCGGATCCTGCGCAAGGTTGCCGAAAACGATCCCGACAGCCTCGGCGACACCTCGACGCTGGCAGATCCGGGCGTGGTCGACGATCTCGTCGAAAACCGCATGAACCGGGGCTGAGGCCATGGGCGCCGCGACGACGACGACCCGTGCGCCGGTCCTGATCCTGCTCGGGCCGCCGGGGGCCGGCAAGGGGACGCAGGCGCGCATGCTCGCCGAGGCGTTCGGGCTCGTGCAGCTCTCGACCGGCGACATGCTGCGCGAGGCGGTCGCGAAGGGCACCGAGGCCGGCAGGGCCGCCAAGTCGGTCATGGAGGCGGGCGAGCTCGTCTCCGACGAGATCGTCCTGGCGATCCTGCGCGACCGGCTCGACGCGCCCGATACCGGCCGCGGGGTGATCCTCGACGGGTTCCCCCGCACCGAGGCACAGGCCGAGGCGCTCGACGATCTGCTCGCCGCGCGCGACGGCCGGGTCGACGCGGTGATCGCGCTCGAGGTCGAGGACGATGCGATGGTGGCGCGCATTTCGGGCCGCTACACCTGCGCCAATTGCGGCGAGGGCTATCACGACACCAACAAGGTGCCCGCCGTCGCCGGCGTGTGCGACAAGTGTGGCGGCACCGAATTCGATCGCCGCGCCGACGACAACGCCAGCACGGTCGCCGCGCGCCTTGCCGCCTATCACGATCAGACCGCGCCACTGATTGCCTATTACGACCGGCGCGGAGTCATTCAGCGTGTCGATGCAATGCAGGATATCGGTGCGGTCGCCACTGCCTTGAACCGCATCGTGGAGAGCGCACGCCGCTAAAGCGAATGCCCGCAGCCCGGAAAGGGTGCAGGTGAGAAGAGGCCGGCGCGTATGCCGGGTCGGTCAATTTTTGTCCAACGAGGGAGGAAAACCATGTCGGAAAATCCATCCGCCTCGGCCTACTGGAAGGCGAATATCCGGATCATCAGGATCTGCCTGGTGATCTGGGCGCTCGTCTCCTTCGGCTTCGGGCTCATATTGCGGCCGCTCTTGAGCGGCATCCCCGTCGGCGGGACGGATCTCGGCTTCTGGTTTGCCCAGCAGGGATCCATCATCGTCTTCATCGCGCTGATCTTCTTTTATGCGTGGTACATGAACCGCATCGACCGTGAACACGGCGTGGACGAGGTCTGAGGGGTCGGTATCATGGATCAGTTCATACTCAACCTGCTCGTCGTGGGCGCCACCTTCGCGCTCTATATCGGCATCGCCATCTGGGCGCGCGCCGGCTCCACGGCCGAGTTCTATGCCGCCTCGCAGGGGATTCACCCTGTGACCAACGGCATGGCTACCGCCGCGGACTGGATGTCGGCGGCCTCGTTCATCTCGATGGCGGGTCTGATCGCCTTCGTGGGCTATGACAACTCCACCTACCTGATGGGGTGGACCGGCGGCTACGTGCTGCTCGCGCTGCTGCTCGCGCCCTATCTGCGAAAGTTCGGCCGCTTCACCGTGCCGGAGTTCATCGGCGACCGGTTCTATTCGCTGCCCGCGCGGCTGGTAGCGGTGCTCGCGCTGATCGTCGCCTCGGTGACCTATGTGATCGGGCAGATGACCGGCGTCGGCGTGGCGTTCTCCAACCTTCTCGAGGTGCCGTCGCATATCGGGATTCTGATCGGCGCCGCGGTCGTGTTCTTCTATGCCGTGCTCGGCGGCATGAAGGGCATCACCTACACGCAGGTGGCGCAGTATGTCGTGCTCATCACGGCCTACACGATTCCGGCCGTTTTCGTCTCGCTGGCGATGACGGGCAACCCGATCCCGCCGCTGGGGCTGTTCTCGGAGCACACCGCATCGGGCCAGCCGCTGCTGGAGCGTCTCGATGACGTGGTCACCGATCTCGGTTTCCGCGAATACACCATGAACCATGACAGCATGCTCAACATGACGCTGTTCACGCTGTCTCTGATGATCGGCACGGCGGGTCTGCCGCATGTCATCATCCGGTTCTTCACGGTGCCCAAGGTCGCGGATGCGCGCTGGTCGGCGGGCTGGGCGCTGGTGTTCATCGCGCTTCTCTACCTGGTCGCGCCGGCGGTGGGGGCGATGACGCGCCTCAACATCATCGACACGATCTACCCGGAGGGCACGGACAACCCGCCGGTGCAGTTCGAGGAGCGCCCCGACTGGATGCGCACCTGGGAGGTCACCGGGCTCGTCAACTGGGACGATCTGAACGAGGATGGCCGCGTTCAGTTCTACAATGACGACAGCGACGACTTCGCGGCCGAGGCCGAGGAGCGCGGCTGGGAAGGCAACGAGCTTACCGTCAACAACGACATCCTGGTGCTCGCGAGCCCGCAGATCGGCGGACTTCCGGGCTGGGTGATCGCGCTGGCGGCCGCAGGCGGCATCGCGGCGGCGCTCTCGACGGCGGCGGGGCTCTTGCTCGCCATCTCGGGGACGATCTCCAACGATGTCGTTAAGGGCTGGCTCGCGCCCAACATCTCGGAACGCGGCGAGCTGTTGACGGCGCGAATAGCGATGGCCTTGGCGATTGTGCTCGCCACCTATCTCGGGCTCAATCCACCCGGCTTCGCGGCGGAGACGGTGGCACTCGCCTTCGGGCTTGCCGCGGCGTCGCTGTTCCCGGCGTTGATGATGGGCATCTTCTCGCCCAAGATCAACGACAAGGGGGCGACGACGGGGATGCTCGTGGGCCTGCTCTTCACGGTGGCCTACATCTTCACCTACAAGGGCATCTTCTTCATCCCCGGCACCAACTTCCTGCCCGATACGTCGGAGTACTGGGTGTTCGGCATCGCGACCGTCTCGGTCGGGGCCGTCGGGGCGATGTTGAACTTCGCGACCGCCTTCATCATCTCGAGCATGACGGAGGAGCCGCCCGAGGAGATCCAGGAGCTCGTCGAGAGCATCCGCGTGCCGCGCGGGTCCGGCGGCGCCCAGGATCACTGACAACACCGGCCCGCCCCTTCGGGGGCGGGTCAACCCGCACCGCGCCGAGGGGAGGACGGCATGGACAGCGATGACAAGGCCATGATCGCCTTTCTCGAGACGGTGCATCCCTATGACAGCCTGCCGCGGGACGAGCTGGCGCGTGTCGCCGGTTCCTTCAGCCGCAGGGAGGTGCCCGCCGGGGGCGCCATCTTCGCCATTGGTGATCCGCTCGAGGGGCTCTATCTCGTGCGCCGCGGTGCCGTCGAGGTGCAGGACGCGCACGATGCGGTGGTCTCGGTGCTCGGCCCGCGCAACAGCTTCGGCGAACGCGGGCTGATGCGCGAAGGGCTGGCCGTGACCAGCGCGCATGCGGCCGAGGACTCGGTGCTGCTCGTATTGCCCGCCGACATGTTCCATCGCCTCGTCGCCGATTTCCCGGCCTTCGAGCGTTTCTTCAATCGCGGCCGTTCGGCCGAGCTGCGCGGCAGCGAGCTCTCCACGCTCAAGGTCGGTGACCTGATGAGCCGCCGCCCGGTGACCTGCGCGGCTGACGACACCATCGCCGAGGCCGCGCGGCGCATGCGCGACGCCAGGGTCTCGAGCCTCGGCGTCGTCGAGGACGGCCGGCTCTGGGGCGTGATCACGACGCGCGACCTGTCGAACCGTGTGCTCGCCGAGGGGCGCGATCCGTCGGGACCGGTGCGCGAGGTGGCGACCCGCGACCCGATCACGCTGCCGCCCTCGGCGCTGGGCTCCGACATCCTCAACCTGATGCTGGAGCGCGGCGTCGGCCATGTGCCCGTCGTCGAGGCCGGCGAAATGCGCGGCATGATCACCCACACCGATCTGACGCGCTTTCAGGCGATCAACTCCGCGCAGCTGATCCGCGAGGTCGCCGCCGCCGAGGATGTCGCCGTCATGACGCGCGCCACCGAGCGTATCCCGCAGCTTCTGGTGCAGCTCGTCGCCGCGCACAACGCGCACGAGGTCGTCACCCGGCTCATAACCGATATCGCCGATGCGGTCACGCGCCGCCTTCTCACCCTCGCGGAGGCCGAGCTCGGCCCGCCGCCCGTGCCCTATCTCTGGCTGGCCTGCGGCAGCCAGGGCCGGCAGGAGCAGACCGGCGTGTCGGATCAGGACAACTGCCTGTTTCTCGACGATTCCGTCAGCGACGACGATCTGCCCTATTTCGAAAGCCTCGCGCGCTTCGTCAGCGACGGGCTCCATTCGGCCGGCTATTTCTACTGCCCCGGCGACATGATGGCCACCAACCCGCGCTGGCGCCAGCCGGTGCGCGTCTGGCGGCAGTATTTCCGCGGCTGGATAAGCAGCCCGGTGCCCGAGGCGCAGATGCTCGCCTCGGTGATGTTCGATCTGCGCCCGATCGGCGGCGACACGCGGCTGTTCAGCGATCTGCACACCGAGACCCTCGCCGCGGCGGCGCGCAACTCGATCTTCGTGGCGCACATGATCTCGAATGCGCTCAAGCACGCGCCGCCACTCGGGCTGCTGCGCGGCTTCGCCACGATCCGCAGCGGCGAATACAAGAACCATGTCGACATGAAGCTCGGCGGGGTGGTCCCGATCGTCGATCTGGGGCGGGTCTATGCGCTGCGCGGGCGCCTGCCGCAGGTAAACACGCGCGCGCGGCTCGAGGCTGCGGGCGAGGCCGGGGTGATCTCCGGCGCGGGCGCGCGCGATCTGATCGATGCCTACGACCTGATCGCGGAGATGCGGCTGAAGTCGCAGGCGGCGCTGGTGCGCTCCGGGCGCAAGCCTGACAATTACCTCGCCCCTGCCGATCTGTCCGATTTCGACCGCAGCCATCTACGCGACGCCTTCGTCGTGGTGCGCACGATGCAATCGGCCGTCGGGCACGGCCGCGGCTCGCTGAGCTAGGGGGCGCGGATGCTTCTGGAATTCATCGCCACCATCGCGACCGGCTTCGGCGTCGCCGGCGTGATCCTGATCGTGAACACGATCACCCGCGGCATGCTGCCGCGCTGGAGCATGCCGGTGGGCGTGGGCGTGGGGATGCTGACTTTCACGATCTGGGCGGAATACGCGTGGCTGTCGCGCACCGTCGACGCGATGCCCGGCTCCGTCGAGGTCGTCTCCACGAACGAGACCACGGCCTTCTACCGCCCCTGGACTTATGTCGCGCCGCTGACGACGCGGTTTCGCGCCGTCGATCACGCCGCGAGCATGACGCATCCGGACCACCCGGAGCTCGTTCTCGCGCGGGTGGTTCTGATGGGGCGCTGGGAGCGCAGCTACGACATCCGCGTGATGGTCGATTGCGCCGAGGGGCGGCGGGCCGACCTGCTGGAGGGGATGGATTTCGACGGCGACGGGGCGCTGGAGGGGGCGCGCTGGCGCGACATGCCGGAGGACGACGAAATATTGCGCGCAGTCTGCAACGGGGAGTGAGAGCATGGCCGAAGGGGGGAGCGGCAAGAGCATCCTCGTCATCGAGGACGAGGACAATATCGC
>PUKW01000079.1 GCA_003550665.1 Paracoccaceae bacterium
AGGCCGTGCTGGTCAAGCGTTGCTGCTTTTTTAGCAACGCGCAGACCAGCGGGCGGTCGGACGGCGCGGCGCTGCGCTGGCGCTGCTCGGAAAATTGGCGCACCGTCGCAGAAAACCTCGGGGACGTGTCAACCCCGCCCACACCATAGGGGGAATATATGGGGAAAATAACACTTTGCGGGGTCGTGGTCGTGGGGATTCTTCGGGGGTCGTTCTGGGTCGTGGCGGGCGGTTATAGGGCTCCTCATACGGATTTTCTCGGCAGTTTTTCGGCAGTTTTTCGGCAAAAAAATAGCCCCGCGGCCGGAGGCAGTCCGGCGCAGCGGGGCGTGAGCAGAAGAGGAGAAAATTTAATCGTCGGGCTGGTCTGGCGGGTCCACCTCGGACGGTATGAAGACCGACCGGGGTTTGACGGCGAACAGATTGCCGTATCGTTTCGCAAGCCCGCAATCTAGCAGCCATTCGTTTATACAAACATCGTCAATCATCAGTATGGCGTTCAGTCTGAAATATTTATCGCGCTGGATTCGCTGGAGTTCGAAGCGTTCGCCTTCTTTTACAGCTTGTTCCAGTGCAGCTTTCGCAAGGTTCGCCAGTTCCGCTTGCCGCTGGTCGGTGTCATTCAGTTCCGGCGCATCGATACCCGATAGCCGGACTGATATTTGATGCGTTACAATTCGCAAAAATGCGGTGTCGGGTCTTTTGGGGTTTCTGATTTTGTTATCGAGGGACGCGATTAGCGTATCGCCGTCGATTACCCGATGGACCCGGGTTATTTTCGCGTAGCCGTAGATCATCCTTGACATAAATCATATTCCTTTCCGTCACGGATTCCGCGGTCATAGGCAATCTCGGCGCACCGTAACATGAGAAACCATATTTCATCCGATGACGCTGCTGCCACATTTAAAACGACCTCTTGGCAGATGCAGCTTTTTCGCTTCTTGAGGTCTCCATTCGAAAGCTTAATTTTCGTATTTTTCACGGGTCAAAATCCTTACAAGGGGATGCCGTTTGCGTTTTGCCCATTGTTGGCGGCGGGCTTGTCGTCAAAGATTGCTCTCATGCGGGCCATTGCTCCGGCCATTGCATCCGGCGGGGTCAAGATATCGTCTGATACCATTGAGATCATAGTTTCAATGGTTGACCGTGCGTTGTACAGTTTCGCCGTGGCTTGTTTTTTACTGATTTGGTTGTTGTCCATCGCTCGTTTTCCTTTCGGGAATGAAGTTTACATATTTACATTTTCCGTTTTCAAACAATTCAGATATCGGCACGTCGATTTGACAGCTATGATATTTTAAGCCGTCTGCCGTCGTACCGAATCCCAGATTGCGGCATTTGTCGCAATCGTCCAGCATGAAATCAAATTCAATTTGCTTGGTTACCATTGAAGCACCTGTTGGGTTTGCTTGAATGTTTCGGGTTCTTCCTCGGGTATGAGGTTTTCGGTGGCCCCCGGGTCTTGGCCGGACTTGAGGCGGTATTCAAGGGGTTTTCCTTCCTGCCAGTGGCAAAAAACATCATTATATACCTCGCAACTTTCACGGTAATTATAGATCTCCCAGAAGCTGCCGATGCATTCCCATGCGTCGGCGTCGAATTCGGGTTTTTTCGACAGCTTGCAGACCTTCGCCGCGCCCCATGTCCCGCAGGAACGCCGGCCGTTCATCGCCTGCATTAGTTCCAGCGCGTCGGCTTTTGCCAGCTTGGCGATATTGCAGGGGGTTGCAGCATACCGGGCGACATACTCGGCGGCTTTCTGCACGTCGCCGACTTTGCGGATGTCAACAATCGGGCTATCGTGGGTAATGATTTCCCAGCGTTCGGACAGCTTTTTCTGGTCGACATAGGTCCCGACTACAAGGCAATGGATGTGCGGATGCCAGCAGCCGGTCTTTTTGGATTTTACGATTTGAAAAAACCAGATTCCGCCCTGAACTTTAGATCTAAACCACGGATGGCGGCGCAGGTTTTTAAAGTGGGTATAAATCCGGTCGATTTGATCTGCAAGCGGTTCGTCGTTGTGTTTCAGTGTCAGGGTTAAAAAGCGGGGGTTTTTCTGGACCTTCAACCATTCCCGAACGTTGGCGGTAATGGTGGAGGCTTTCGACCGTGAGCACAGCGGGCACCATCGCAAGCCACAGCTTGATGCACCGACGCGGATTTCGCCTGATTCCCGATGCTGGTAGAAGTAGGCAGATGACCGGCACTGCAGCAAGGTCGACGTCCGGTTTTTAAGCTCGGCGACGTCAAGCTCTCTATATAACTCTTCGATATAAAGGGCTTTTGGTGCCTGACCGGATAATAAAAAGCGGCGGTAGTCGCTGCCGTTGATGGATTGTTTAGTTGTTTCCTGGGTATGAACTGAAGTATCGCCGGCGCTCGGAGTTGGGGCTAAATCGGGGGTCTGGCCAAAAAAATCGGGGTTCCAACTGGGGTTTATGTCGCCGATGTATGGGGTCGGCATTGTCGACGCTGCTGAATCCTCGGGCATTGCTAAGGCTCCGCGATTAAGGTCAATGCTTGTGAGTTTACCGCTTTGGACCGCTGGGCAGCGATCCCGGGCGGCGGCTCTCGCCGCCGACCCGGTGCTGTGGGTGCCTTAGCTGCCCTTGCGGTTGCGGGCCGCTCGGGTCGCTCTCCAGCGTTGCCCTATCCTGCCCGCTTTGTACACTATCGGCAATCGCTGACGGATAGTCCAGCGGTTTTTTGGGATTGGGCGAAAATCAGCAGGATACTTTTATGGGAATTTCGCTCCGTCAACTCTCAATGAGGGAGTCGGTGCGGAAAAACCCGGACAAACGTCCGTCTGCCCTCACTATTCGGGCCCGCAGCCATTGCCGCTGCCCTGCTGTCAACTCGTAGCTGCTGGGGAACGGCAAACCCGTTGACGGAGGGTTCTCGCTGTCGCCGGCGAGACGGCCCAGACGCTTCCACGGGCCGGCGAAAAAGTTTACACCCGGATTTTGCGGTGCGCCTTCGTATAGCAGCATTGCCGCGCCGTCTTCGCTGGCCCAATCCAGATCGTCGTCGAATTCGATCATGATTTCGTTGGTTGCGGGGTCCGGGCCGATGGCAAGCGTCGGGTCGGTGCCAGCCAGGGAAAAGATGGACGGGGCATCAAGTACTGCATCCAATCCGTGGTACAGCCGGGCGGCATTCGACCGGGCGAACTGGTTGAAGCCGGACAGGTTCATCACCTCCCCGAATCGGTTCGTGACCGGGACATTGTCGGCATACTGTGCCCAGCCGGACCGCTGGACGGGGGTCAATGTCTGGTTCCATAATTCCTGTACCATTCCCGCCGTTGCCCTGATTTCACCCTGCAGGGTGCTCATCGGGTTCAGTGGGGGTGTCCATCCTCTGACTACGTTGCCATAACGGTTGCGGGCGAACACATTACCGGCGATTTTACCGGCCATCTGTACGACACCACCGCCAAATTTTACAAGTGCCATAATGTTATCCTTTCAATCAATTTACTGTTTACGGTTGTTATTCACTGGTTTTTGTTTCTGCGGTCACTTCGGCGTCGAGCGCCTCCGCCGCAATTCTTGCATCTATCGAGCAGCCGGACCACAATATCGATAGCAATCCTAAAAAAAAAAGGGTTTTTTTCACGGTGTCGGACCTTTCAAGTTGGGCGTTTGGCTTTGATATAAATTCGGGTTCCGTCTTGTTGTCTTGCATATCTCATCGACTGGTCGGGTTCCGTCCCGAGCATCGGCTCAAGAAAAACAGGGCCTTTGTCATAAAGGCCGAGAAACTCTAAATCTCGGTCGCCGTCATAGGTTGGCATAAAATTAGGCGTTGCCATTTTAAAGCTCCATTGGCGATAGCGCCGTTATCGCTGCAATTCCGCCAAAGTACTGATAGCCGGGGGTAATTTCACGGTTCATATTCTCAAACCACATCGGGAGCAAAAACGGGCCGAAGTACCGGAACGCAAAGAACAAAAGCCACGTTTCCCAGACTGTATCATAAACCCATACCCTGCCCGATACCTCCCAGCGGGACTCCGAGATATTGTACATAAATCGGACTTGAATAAATTCCCCGAGGGGACCTTCCGCCATTTTTTGCCAGTGCCGCGGAGCGACACGATCACAAATAAAATAGCCATCCAGCGGCGGCGGATAATCGAAGACCTCTACTACCGGCTCAAGGCTTATCCCTGAAAATTGGACCAAAATTTGACCTTCTTCGAGCGTCGGCGGTGTCTTGATTCCCATTGCGACCTCATATTCAATTGGTAAAAAGCGGACAATCAATCTCTGTATGCGCAATTATAGGGGGAATACAGGGGGGTTGTCAAGTGTTTTTCTTTGACAGACGGCTCGAGTGCCGAGGCGATACGGGGCCGAAACGGGGCCGCAGGGTGCCGCGTGGCTGGCGATTGCGGGGCGGTCGGGGGGTCGGCAGGGGTTGGCGGCGCGCCTGTCAGGCGCGTAGCTGTGGCGTTCTAAGGCACGACTGGCAGTGAATGGCTGGCTGGCTGGGTAAAAATTTAAAAAAAGTCCGCGCAGCGGCTCCTTATGGGGGTTGTCAAGGGGGCGCCAGCCCCCTTGCCGCCGCCGGCACTGTGGGGGTGGGCGGGCGGAACAGTGCCGGCGGCGGTAAAAATAGTTTTTTTTGCTCGGCAAGGGCCCGAAAGACGCCGCGCTCGTCCCGATTTTTTCCGAGGTTCTCGGGGGGTTTTGCAAGCGATTTTGCAAATGAGCGCAGCAAACCTGCGGTCTGGTTTTTTTTGCTGTTCAAAAAAACCAGATGAGGGCGGCTGCCCGAAAGCAGGCTTGACCCCCCGAGGTTCTCGGAAAAAAAAGCCGCGAGGGGTGGTCGCGGCTGGTCGGGACGTTGTGCGGCGGCTTCGGAGTCCTTGCCGATGTAAAAAGTTCCTTTTAAGGGTTGTCAAGGGCTTTGCCCTTGAAATTTAAAGTTCGCGCAGCGGTTCCTTTTGGGGGTTGTCAAGGGGGGCGCTAGCCCCCCTTGTTTTTTTAGACGCGGCGTACATTTTTTTTTGTTCGCGCGCGGTATATACGCTTAGGGCGCCACAGTACGCCGCGTCAGGGGGGGTCCGGGGGGTGTGCTCTGCACCCCCCCGATTGGTCATACGTCATGCAAAAGGCTCGACGCGCGCGCTTCACCTGATATGAACGCCGCGCGGCCGCTTAGCCGATGGCGATGGGGGCGCTGTCCATGAAGAATCGCCGACGGCGCCGGGGTGTGTGCGCTGGGCAGGGCGTTAGCCGCGGCCAAGCCTTGCGGTGCTTTTTCGCAAGGCGCAGGCCGTGCTGGTCAAGCGTTGCTGCTTTTTTAGCAACGCGCAGACCAGCGGGCGGTCGGATGGCGTGGGGCCTGTGGCGCTGGGCTGGGCGTTAGCCGCGGCCAAGCCTTGCGGTGCTTTTTCGCAAGGCGCAGGCCGTGCTGGTCAAGCGTTGCTGCTTTTTTAGCAACGCGCAGACCAGCGGGCG
>PUKW01000330.1 GCA_003550665.1 Paracoccaceae bacterium
AGGACATGGATCTCGCCGTCCTTGATGGCAAACTGCACATTCATCAGCCCCACCACCCCGAGCCCGAGCGCGAGCGCCGCGGTCTGACGCTTGATCTCGGCGACGGTGGCGGCGTCGAGCCCGTGCGGCGGCAGGCAGCACGCCGAGTCGCCCGAATGCACGCCCGCCTCCTCGATATGCTGCATCACCCCGGCGACATGGACCGCTTCACCATCGCACAGCGCATCGACGTCGATCTCGACCGCGCCCGAAAGATAGCTGTCGAGCAGCACCGGATTGCGCCCCGACACCACGACGGCCTCGTTGATGTACCGCTCCAGGTGGGCGTCGTCGCGCACGATCTCCATGGCGCGGCCGCCAAGCACATAGGAGGGCCGGATCACCAGCGGATAGCCGACCTCGGCGGCGATGCGGAAGGCCTCGGCCTGGCTGTGGGCGAGGCCGTTCTGCGGCTGCTTGAGGCCGAGCTTGTGCAAAAGCGCCTGGAACCGCTCGCGATCCTCGGCGAGGTCGATGGCGTCGGGGGTCGTGCCGAGGATCGGGATGCCGGCGGCCTCGAGATCGTTGGCGAGTTTGAGCGGGGTCTGCCCGCCGAACTGCACGATCACGCCGTGCAGCGTGCCCGCCTCCTGCTCGATGCGCAGGATCTCGAGGACATGCTCGAGGGTGAGCGGTTCGAAATAGAGCCGGTCGGAGGTGTCGTAGTCGGTGCTCACCGTCTCGGGGTTGCAGTTGATCATGATCGTCTCGAAGCCCGCCTCGGTGAGCGCGAAACAGGCGTGACAGCAGCAGTAATCGAACTCGATCCCCTGCCCGATCCGGTTGGGCCCGCCGCCGAGGATGACGACCTTCCTGCGCTCCGTGGGCCGCGCCTCGCATTCGACCTCGCCCATCACCGGGGTTTCGTAGGTCGAATACATGTAGGGGGTCTGGGCCTCGAACTCGGCGGCGCAGGTGTCGATCCGCTTGAAGGCGGCGACCACGCCGAGGCTGCGGCGCGCGCGCCGGATCTGCGCCTCGTCGCGGCCCGTCAGCCGCGCGAGCCGGGCATCCGAAAAGCCCATCATCTTGAGCGCGCGCATCCCCTCGACATCGGAGGGCATCCCGCCCGCGCGGATCTCCTCCTCGGCCTCGACGATCTCGCGGATCCGGGCGATGAACCAGGGATCATAGGCGGTCGCGGCCTGGATCTCGTCATCGTCGAGACCCTCGCGCATCGCCTGCGCGATCAGGCGGATACGGTCCGGCGACTGCACGGCGAGCGCCTTGATCACGGCGGCGCGGTCGGGCGCGCCCTCGATGGCGATCTCGTCGAGGCCGGACTGCTCCGTCTCCATGGATGAGAGCGCCTTTTGCAGCGACTCGTGAAAGCTGCGCCCGATCGCCATCGCTTCGCCCACCGATTTCATCGAGGTGGTCAACTCGGGCACCGAACCGGGGAACTTCTCGAAGGCAAAGCGCGGGATCTTGGTGACGACATAGTCGATGGAGGGCTCGAAACTCGCCGGGGTGACCCGCGTGATGTCGTTGTCGAGCTCGTCGAGCGTGTAGCCCACAGCGAGCTTGGCGGCGATCTTGGCGATGGGAAAGCCCGTGGCCTTGGAGGCGAGCGCCGAGGAGCGTGACACGCGCGGGTTCATCTCGATGACGACCATGCGCCCGTCATCCGGGTTGACGGCCCATTGCACGTTGGAGCCGCCCGTCTCCACCCCGATCTCGCGCAGAACCGCGATCGAGGCGGTGCGCATGCGCTGGTATTCCTTGTCGGTCAGCGTGAGCGCGGGCGCGACGGTGACCGAGTCGCCCGTGTGCACCCCCATCGGGTCGACATTCTCGATCGAGCAGATGATGATGGCGTTGTCGGCGCGGTCGCGCACCACCTCCATCTCGAATTCCTTCCAGCCCAGAAGCGACTCGTCGATCAGGATCTGCCCCGTCGGCGAGGCGTCGAGCCCGGCGCGGCACATGCGCTCATAGTCGTCGCGGTTATAGGCCACGCCGCCGCCGGTGCCGCCGAGGGTATAGGCCGGGCGGATGATCGCGGGCAGGCCGACATGCTCGATCGCGGCCATCGCGCGCGAGACGCCGGCATTGATGTCGTGCTTGCCGCTTTCGAGCTTCGGCGCGGTGACGATCGTGGCGCGCGGATTCTCGAGCCCGATGCGGTCCATCGCCTCGCGAAACAGGCCGCGATCCTCGGCCATCTCGATGGCCTGCCGGTTGGCCCCGATCATCTCGACGCCGTATTGCTCGAGCACGCCCATATCGGCCACCGCGAGCGCGGTATTCAGCCCGGTCTGCCCGCCCATCGTCGGCAGGAGCGCGTCGGGGCGTTCGCGTTCGATGATGCGCGCGACGATTTCGGGGGTGATCGGCTCGATATAGGTGGCGTCGGCCATGTCCGGATCGGTCATGATGGTGGCCGGGTTGGAGTTGACTAGGATGACGCGGTAGCCCTCCTCGCGCAGCGCCTTGCACGCCTGCGCGCCGGAATAGTCGAACTCGCAGGCCTGTCCGATGATGATGGGACCCGCGCCGATGATGAGGATGGACGATATATCGGTGCGCTTCGGCATCTGGCCCCCGCCATGTAGGATCGGGGCGGGTTATAGAGATGGCCCGTGCACGTGCAAGCCCTGCAATGGCGCCGCCGGCCCGGCCGCGCCGGCGACGCGCCGCGCAACCGTGCTCACGCGGGCGCGAGCCGGGTTGAGCCTCCGGCGTGCCGCGCTAGAGTTCGCCTCGGAGTTATCGCAGAATGCGCAGCACGGGACGGCAGCATGAGCGACCTAACAGGTATCAGGCTGATCGAAGCGCCGCGCGCGCTCCTGTGGGCCGAGCTCGCCGCGTTCTTCGTCGGCGTGCCCTTGGCGATGGCGCTGCTGATGCCGCCCGAGCTGATGTTCGCGGTGCTGTTGCCGATCACCGTCATCGGGCTCGCCTTGCTGCATATCACCGACGGCTTTCACTGGTCCGAGCTGCTTCGGGGCTGGCACCGGGTGAATTGGCGCGTCGTTGTCGGCTTCACGGCCGTGACCACGGTGATCGCGGCGGGTGTCGCGCTCTACGCGGTGCCCGACTACCTGCTGTTCCTGCCGCGCGAGCATCCGTTCCTGCTCGTGATGATCCTGTTGGGCTACCCCCTCCTGTCGGCGCTGCCGCAGGAGATCATCTTCCGGCCGCTGTTCTTTCGCCGCTACGGCCGCCTGATCCCGGAGCGCGGGGTGGCCTACACGCTCAATGCCACCCTGTTCGCCCTGGCGCATCTGATGTACTGGAACTGGATCGTGGCGGCGATGACCTTCGCCGGGGGGTTGATCTTTTCCTGGGCCTACGAGGCCCGCGGCAGCTTCGCGCTCGCGGTGGTGCTGCACTCGATGGCCGGCGTCGTGCTTTTCATCTCGGGCGCGGGCGTCCTGTTCTATTCCGGCATGATCGAGCGTCCCTTCTGATCACTCCGCCGCCGCGCGCAAGGATGTGTCCCCGCGATAGAGGTAATCGCGCGTCAGCGGCACGGCGTCGCGCTTGCGGGCAAGCTGAAACTGGAACACGCATTGCCAGTTGTAGCGGAAGGCCTGCTCGCATGCGACGAGGTAGAACCGCCACATCCTGCAGAACCGGCCGTCGTAAAGCGCGCGGGCGCGCTCGATGTTGGTGCTGAAGCGCTGCTCCCAGTGGCGCAGCGTCTCGGCGTAGTGCAGCCGCCAGATCTCGATATCGGCCGCCCAGAGCTGCTCCTTCTCGACCGCCGCCATGGCCTCGGAAATGGCCGGGATATAGCCGCCCGGAAAGATGTATTTCGCCATCCACGGGTTGGTGCTGCCCGGGGGCTCGGAGCGGCCGATGGTATGGATCAAGGCGACGCCGTCCTCGTTGAGCAGATCATGCACATGGCGAAAGAATGCCCGGTAATGCGGCACGCCGACATGCTCGAACATGCCGATCGAGACGACCCGGTCGAACCGCCCCGTGACCTCGCGGTAATCCTGAAGCCGGAATTCGACACGCTCGGACAGCCCCTCGGCCTCGGCACGCTCGCGGGCGATCTTGAGCTGCTCTTCGGACAGCGTGATACCGAGCACCTGCGCCTTGTAATCGCGCGCGAGCGTCAGCGCCATGCCGCCCCAGCCGCAGCCGATATCGAGCACGCGCATCCCCGGCTGGATCAGCAGCTTGGCGGCGATATGCGCCTTCTTCTGTTCCTGCGCCTGCTCCAGCGTGTCGTCGGTGCTGCGGAAATAGCCGCAGGAGTATTGCTTGTCGGGGTCGAGGAACAGATCGTAGAGTTCGCCCGACAGGTCGTAGTGATGCGCCACATTGCTGCGCGCGCGGGGGGCGGGATTGAACTGCGC
Organism: Paracoccaceae bacterium; assembly: GCA_003550665.1. Lineage (GTDB taxonomy): Bacteria > Pseudomonadota > Alphaproteobacteria > Rhodobacterales > Rhodobacteraceae > Alkalilacustris. The sequence continues at coordinate 4,353 of PUKW01000330.1, forward strand.
GAGCCAGCGCACCGCCGCGCGGGCCCGCCGCACCAGCCCGCGCCACCAGAGCTGCTGATCGGTGGAGGTATTGCGCATCGCCACCTCCAGAAACCCGTGCAGGTCGTCGCCGTCGACGGTCAGGGTGGCGTTCATGTAGCCCTCGCCCGCGGCGAGGTCGGGGCTGAGGACGAGCCGGCGCACGATCGCGGGGTCGTGCAGGCGCACGGTGACCTCGGGTGCGGTGCCATCGCCGTAGCGCCCGACACGGCCCGACGGCATGTGCACTTCGAGCGTGCCGTGGCGCACCAGCGATCGCAGGACACCGTCGAGCAGCGTTTCCCACATGTCGCAACCCCTTCACGTCTGAAGCTGTTCAGCGGACGAGCATGAGGGTCATGCGCACCGCATCGTTGCTCCGCATCAAGATTGACAAAATTTCTGCCGCACGCGCAAGCCCCTGCGGGACGTGTGCCTTGCGCCCCGGCGGGCGCCCTTGACTTCGCCCGCCGCACGCGGTGTATCGGCGCGCAACGCCGCCGAGGGGACAGACCATGCACGCTTATCGCAGCCATACCTGCGCCGCGCTCAACGCCGACCATGTCGGGCAGGAGGTGCGCCTGTCGGGCTGGGTGCACCGGGTGCGCGACCATGGCGGGCTGCTGTTCATCGACCTGCGCGATCATTACGGCATCACCCAGGTGCTCGCCGATCCCGACAGCCGCGTCTTCGCCGAGGTCGAGAAGGTGCGCGCCGAATGGGTGATCCGCATCGACGGCACGGTGAAGGCGCGCGACCCCGAACTCGTCAATCCGAAGATCCCTACCGGCGCGATCGAGGTCTATATCGACGACATGGAGGTGCTCGGCGCGGCGGCCGAGCTGCCGCTGCCGGTGTTCGGCGATCAGGACTATCCCGAGGAGACGCGGCTGACCTATCGCTTCCTCGATCTGCGCCGCGAGAAGCTGCACGCCAACATGATGCTGCGCGCGAATGTCGTCGCCGATATCCGCCAGCGCATGTGGGGCTCGGGCTTCACCGAGTTCCAGACCCCGATCATCA
>PUKW01000094.1 GCA_003550665.1 Paracoccaceae bacterium
CCCGGAGGAGGCGGACATCACCGATCTCGGCGACGACGCGTCGATGGATATCCGCGCGCATTTCGTGACCTCGGGCAAGCTCCTCGCGTGGCTGATCGGGTTCGTCGCGCTCGTCTTCACCGTCGGGCTCATTCCGGCGACGGTGGTGTTCGTCTTCGCCATGATGCGGTTGCAATTTGCGACGCGGCTCTGGCCATCGCTTCTGGTGACCGTCGGCGTGCTGGCGGTGGTGCTGACCCTGAGCCGCGTGCTCCTGCTGCGCTGGCCGCAACCGTTGATTCCGATCCCGGGGCTGTGAGGCGATGTGCTGGCGGGCACGCGCAGGCGTCGTCGCTCAGCCCGGAGCTCGCGGCACGTAGAGCGCTTGGACGATGAGGCGGAACGTCAGGATCTGGCGCCGCAGCGTGTGCGGATCGCCCAGCGCCCGGGACAGAACGATGCCGCCTTCGAGCACGGTGGACACCATGTCCGCGAGGTCGTCCGGATCGACGGGTTCGCGCGGCTGATAGCGCACGGCGATCTCCTCCAGCATCCCCCGAAAGCGCCGCCGCCATTGCCGCACGGCCGCGGCATTGAGCGCGCGGATATCGCTGTCGAAGACCCGGTCCGAATAGCAGGACACCGCGACGATGCAGCCGGGGTGCCCGTTCGGCATATCCTCCATCACGTCGGCGAGAAAGCGCAGGCCGAGCAGAAAGACCTGCAGCGGATCGTCGACGAGCGCGCGGGCGCGCCCGAAGACCATCTCGAAGACCTGCTCGTCCTGCGCGATGTAGCGGCGCAACAGCGCGCGGGCGAGGTCGTTCTTGTCGCGAAAATGATAGAAGAACCCGCCCTTCGAAAGGCCGCATTCGGCGATCAGCTCCTCGATCGAGGTGGCGTTGAACCCTTTCGCAAGGACCGCGTCCTGTGCGGCATCGAGGATGCGCTGTCGCGTCGCCTCGCCCTTGCCAAGGCCACTATCGGACACGGAACTGTACCTCCGGTCGGTTTTTTGCCGCCGCGGCACCGATGTTGCCGTGCGCACGGTGACAGCGCCGAGCATAACACCCGGGCTGAGGCGAAGAAACAGGCTTGCGCCGGAACCGACCGCGGCGGCAGTCGCGATGCCGCCGATTGCGGGTATCCTCGGGTGATGGCACCGGTTCGGGCGGGGACGGCCCCGGACGCAGGATCGGGGCCGGACACCGCGCCGGCGCGCCACCCGCATGGTGCCGCCAGGGGAGAGCGTCATGAGCGAACCGACAGCGACCGCGGCACAGGACAGGGCACCGCGCTTCTCGCCGCCCCGGCCCGGCCTGCACTACCTCACCGAAGGCGGGACCGAGACCGAGATCATGTATCGCCACGGCCACGAATTGCGCGATTTCGCAATGTTCGAGCTGATGGACAGCCCGCGCGCCGTGGCAGATCTGCGCGGCATGTATCGCCGGATCCTCGATACCGCCGCGCGCCACGGCTTCGGCGCGATGATCGCCGGCTTCGACTACCGCGCGAGCCCGGACTGGGGCGCGAAGCTGGGCTATTCGCCGGCGGGGTTGGCCGAGATGCAGCACCGCTGCATCGATTTCCTGCGCGCGGTCGCGGCGCCTTACCGCGACGAGCTTGCGGACATCGTCATCTGCGGCTGTGTTGGCCCGCGGGGCGACGCCTATGCCTCGAACCGCGCCATCACCGCCGACGAGGCCGAGGCGTATCACGCGACCCAGCTTGCGACCTTGCGCGATTGCGCGGTGGATCTGGTCTGGGGCGCGACGTTCAACAACGTGCCCGAGGCGGTCGGGCTCAGCCGCGCCGCCGCCGCCGCGGGCCTGCCGCTGAACCTGCATTTCACGCTCACGAGCGCGCATCGCCTGCGATCGGGTCCATCGCTGCGCGCGGCAATCGAGGCGACCGATGCACAGGCGGGCGCCGCGCGGCCGGACTCCTACGGCGTCAACTGCTCGCACCCTGCGGAGTTCGCACCCGCGCTCGAGCCCGGCGGCTGGAGCGACCGTTTGCGCGCCCTGCGCCCGAACGCGGCAAAAATGGACAAGATCGCGCTGTGCAAGCTCGACCATATCGAGGAGGGTGACCCCGAGGAGCTCGGCCGGATGATGGGCGCGCTCGCGTCCCGCTACCCGCGGATCGACATCTGGGGCGGCTGCTGCGGAACCTGGGAGCGCCACCTCGACGCGATCGCCCGTGGCGTGACCGCTGCCCGCGGCCATCGCCCGGACCTGGCCCCGGCAAACCCGATGGCCCGGAAATGACGCGTCTTACGGGACCCGCCCGGGCCCGCCGCCCCGGGCGCCGCGACGGTCCGGCCGGCGCCCGTCACGGGGCAGGGGGGACGGACCGGTTCTCCAGCAGCGCTTCGGCAATCCGCAGGCTGAGATCCTCCCGATCCGGCGCACAGATCACCTGGACGCTCAGCGGCAGCGCCGAGTCGCCACCTGCGACAGGTACGGCCGTCCCGCACAGATCGAGGTAATTGCCGAAGCGGGTGAAATGGGCGGGAGAGACGGCCTCATCGACCTCGGCCACCGGGATGGCCGGGGCCTTCAGCGACGGGGTCACGAGCGCATCGATCCCGGCCGTCGCCTGTGCATACTCGGCCTGCAGGCTGCGCCGCGCGGCGAGCGTGCGCAGATAGGCGGCCGCCGTGATCTCGCGCCCGCCGAGAAGCCGGGCGCGCACCGCCTCGTCGAGCGGGGTCTCCGGATCGTCGGCGAGCTCGCCATGCGCCGCATATCCCTCGGCGGCCATGATGCGCCCGTTTTCCGCGACGATGTCGCCGACCGCGAAGGGCAGCGCGACATCCACGATCTCGGCGCCCTGCGCGGCGAGCCGCTCCAGCGCCGCGTCATGCGCCGCGCGCATCGTGGATTCCACATCGGCGAACTCGAACGCGGGCAGCCGGGCGATCCGAAGACCGGCGACACCGCGCCGGTGCGCCGGGGCGAGCCGCGCGACGAGGTCCGCGGGCGCGATGTCGGGCAACGCCACGGCACGAAGAATGCGGTCGAGAACCAGCGCATCATCGGTGCTGCGGGCGAGCGGACCGACGCTGTCGAGCGTGGGGCTGAGGGGCTGGATGCCGGCCGTGGGGATGCGCCCGGCGGTCGTCTTGAGCCCCACAAGCCCGCAGAACGCCGCCGGCAGGCGCACCGATCCGCCCGTGTCGGTACCGATGCCCCAGGGCGCCAGCGCGGCCGCGACGGCGACGGCGGTGCCGCTGCTGGAGCCGCCCGGAACGCGGTGAACGCGCCTGTCCCAGGGATTGTGCGGCGTGCCCATGCGCGCATTCGTCCCCCAGCCCCCGAACGCGAACTCCACGGTTTTCGTCTTGCCCAGCACGATCAGCCCGGCATCCAGCAGCCGCCGGAGCACCGGGGCGGTCGCGCGCGCCACCCGCCTGGCATGCACCTGCGAGCCGCCGGTCGTCACCCGCCCGTCCCAGTCCACGAGGTCCTTGACGACGATCGGTATGCCGTGCAGCGGCCCGCGCCTATACCCCGCCGCAATCTGCGCATCCGCCGCGCGGGCCGCAGAACGCGCGTCATCGGCGTAGATTTCCGCGAACGCCCCCAGCGCGGGCTCCTCGGCGGCAATCCGGGCGAGGAAGGCGTCGGTGATTTCAGCGGCGGTCGTGTCGCCCCGGTGTAAATCGCCCGCGAGTTCGAGTGCGGTCTTTTGCGTCAGCTCGCTCATGTCTCCTGCTCCTCGTTGTCCTGAAATCGGTCTGCCGGGGCTTTCCGCCCGCGCTGCGTGTGTCCCGGTGGCGCTTGGGTGCTTGCACCGCCGGGCGTGATCACTACGCTCGCCCCATGCTGATCCATGTCGTCAACCCGAATTCCACCGCCGCGATGACCGACCAGATCCGGCGCGCGGCCGAAGCCGCGGCCCGGCCGGGCACGCGGCTGCGCGTCGGTGACCCTGGCACCACGCCACCGAGCATCGAGGGCTACCATGACGAGGCACTGGCCGTGCCCGCAATGCTCGAAGCGATCCGGCAGGCCGAGGCCGCGGGTGCGGATGCGCATGTCATCGCCTGCTTCGACGACCCGGGCCTTGCGGCGGCACGGGAGGTCGCGCGCGGCCCCGTGCTGGGCATCTGCGAAGCGGGTGTGCGCGTGGCGACGACCATCGCCGCGCGCTTTGCGGTTGTGACGACGCTGCCCCGCGCCGTGCCGATCATCGAGGATCTCGTGGATCACTACGGCGCCGCGCGCGCCTGCCGGGGTGTGCGGGCGGTGGACCTGCCGGTTCTGGCGCTCGAGGCGGACCCGGCCGAGGCCCGCCGGCGCCTTGCCGCCGCGATCGTGGCCGCACGCGCGGACGGGGCCGAGGCGGTGCTGCTCGGCTGCGCCGGGATGAGCGAGATGTGCGCCGAGCTCTCCGCCGAAACGGGCCTGCCCGTGATCGACGGGGTGGACGCCGCCGTGCGTCTGGCCGAGGCGCTGGCCGGGCACTATGCGACCTCGAAGATCGGCGCCTATGCCGCCCCGCGCGACAAGACAAGGCTCGAGCCGGGAAGCTGACCGCCGCATCGGCGCGCGCATCGGCACCGTCTATTGTGCCGCGGCGGACCGGAGTTCGGGCGCCGTGCGGTCGATGCGTCGGCAGCGGACCGTGCGCCCGCCCTCGAGCTGCTGCAGGTCGGGAACGCCGCGGCGGCAGGCGTCCTGCGCGAGGTAGCAGCGCGGCGCGAAGGCGCACCCCTCGGGCAGGTTCGCAAGGTCTGGCGGGGCGCCGGGGATGGTGTCGAGCTTGTGCTCCTTGACCATCGCGTCATGAGTCCGGCTCTTGAGCAGGCCGATCGTGTAGGGATGGCGCGGGGTGTTGATGAGGTCGCGCGCCGACGCCTCCTCGACGATGCGCCCGGCATACATCACCGCGATACGGTCCGCGACCTCGACGGCGGCGCCGATGTCGTGGGTGACGAAGATGATGCTCAGCCCGAGGTCACGCTGAAGCTGGCGCAACAGCAGCAGGACCTGGATCTGGACCGAGGCGTCGAGCGCCGTCGTCGGCTCGTCGGCAAGCAGCAGCTGCGGCCAGCAGGCGAGCGCGAGCGCGATCATCGCGCGCTGGCGCATGCCGCCGGAGAGTTCGTGGGGATAGGCGTTGAGGCGGCGCTCCGGGCTCGGGATCTGGACGCGCTCGAACAGATCGAGCGCGCGCGCCCAGGCATCGGCGCGGCTGATCCGCTCATGGACGCGGATCGTCTCCACGATCTGCATGCCGATGGTGTAGACCGGATCGAGCGCCAGAAGCGGCTCTTGAAAGATCATTGCCGCCTCGGCGCCGCGAAACCGGTTGAGCCGGCGGCGCGACATCCGCGTGACGTCCTGGCCGCCGGCGACGATGCGCCCGCCCATCTTGCTGCGATCCTCGGGGTTGAGCCGCATCACCGCGCGCATCGTCACGCTCTTGCCGGAGCCGGACTAGCCGATCAGCGCGACGGTCTCGCCCTGTCCGACCGCGAGCGTCACGTCATCGACCGCGCGCACCGGGCGGTTCTTCGGCCCGAAGGTGACCGAGAGGTTGCCTATCGTCAGGTATGGCTCGGTGCTCATGCGGCGCGCTCCTTTGATTCGGGCCGGTGGCCCGAGCCCGGGATGCGGGCGTGGCAGGCGACATCGTGATCGCGCGCGATCCGGGCAAGCTCGGGCTCGGTCCCCCGGCACATGGTGCCCACCAGCGGACAGCGCGTGTGGAAGCGGCACCCGCCCGGCAGGTCGATCGGGTTGGGCGGATCGCCCTGCAGCGCCGCCTTCTCGACCCGGCGGTCGGGATCGCCCGTGGGCATCGAGGACAGGAGCGCGGCGCTGTAGGGGTGCTGTGGCGCGGCATAGACATCCTCGGCGCGGCCGAGCTCGGCAACCCGGCCGAGATACATCACGAGCACCCGATCGGAGATGTAGCGCACCACGTTGAGGTCGTGGCTGATGAAGACATAGGCGAGGCCGAATTCCTTCTTGAGATCGGCGAGAAGGTTGAGCACCTGCGCCTCCACCGACTTGTCGAGCGCCGAGACCGCCTCGTCGAGGATAATGAGCCGGGGCCGGACGGCGAGGGCGCGCGCGATGTTGACCCGCTGGAGCTGCCCGCCCGACAGCTCATGCGGGTAGCGCGCGGCGAAGCGCGCCGGGTCCAGCCCGACGCGGTCGAGAAGATCATGCGTGCGTTGCAGCGCGTCGCGGCGCCGGACTCCGTGAACCTGCGGGCCGAAGGCGACGCTGTCCTGGATGGTCAGCCGCGGGTTCAGCGAGGAGTAGCTGTCCTGGAACACCATCTGCACCTGCGAGCGGTAGCTCGCCATCGTCATGTCGCGCGAGCCGACCCGGCGGCCATCGAAGATGATCTCGCCGGCATCGGGCGCGATCAGGTGCATCAGCAGCCGCGCGGTGGTGGATTTGCCGCAGCCCGACTCTCCCACCACGCCGAGGGTCTCGTCGCGCAGGACATCGAAGCTGATGCCGTCCACCGCGTGGACGCGGCTGACCGTGCGCCCGAGCATCCCGCCCTTGATGGGAAAGTGCTTGGTCAGACCCTTCACGGTCATCAGGGGTGTTGCGTCACTCATGTGCGCACCTCCATGGCCGAGCGCAGGCCGTCCGAAAGCAGGTTGAAGGAGATCGAGACGAGAAAGATCATCACCCCCGGCAGCGCGGTGACGAGGGGCTGGACATACATCGCGTTGCGCAGCGCGTTCAGCATCTGCCCCCACTCGGGAAACGGCGGCTGAACCCCGAGCCCGAGGAACGACAACCCCGCCGCCAGGATCATCGACACCGCGATGAGGCTGGTGGAATAGACGAAGATCGGGCCCAGCACGTTGCCCAGCACATGCACCCGCAGGATCGTGAGCGCCGAGGCGCCCGAGGCCTTGGCCGCCTCGATGAAGTCGGAACTCTTGAGCTGGGTGGTCACGCTTTCGGAGACCCGCGCGATCGGCGGGATGAACACCACCGTCAGCGAGAACATCGCGTTGAAGAGCCCCGCCCCCAGCGCCCCCGACAGCGCGACGGCGAGCAGCACCGAGGGGAAGGCGTAGAAGATGTCCACGGTGCGCATGATGAGCGTGTTGGTCAGCCCGCCCGCATAGCCCGCGATGATGCCGAGCGCCGAGCCGAAGAAGAAGGCGATGAAGACCGGCGCGACCCCCATCAGGAGCGACAGCTGCCCGCCCCAGATCAGCCGCGAGAGCATGTCGCGGCCGAGATCGTCGGTGCCCAGCGGATTGCCCGGCGTGCCGATGCCGGCGAGCCGGTTCGCGACATTGCGGGCATACGGGTCGGACGGCGCCAGGAAGGTGGCGAACAGCGACATCAGGAAGATCAGGACCAGGATCGTGCCCGCGGTCATCGCGACCTTGTCCCGGCGCAGCCGGCGCCAGACGCTGCGCCAGTAGCCGGCGGATTTCTCGGCGGGCGGCGCGATCTGGGCGGGGGCCTGCGGAGCGGCGATGAGTTCGGCCATGGCTTACCTCTTGATCCGCGGGTCGAGCGCGGTCTGCAGCAGATCGACGAGAAGGTTGAGCACCACGAAGAAGGTGGCGAGCACGAGGATCGTCCCCTGCAGGAGCGGAAGATCGCGCTGAAAGATCGCCGTGTTGAGCAGCATTCCGGTGCCGGGCCAGGAGAACACCACCTCGATCAGGATCGAGCCGCCGAGCAGATAACCCATCTGCACCCCCATCACCGCGAGCGCGGTCGGGGCGGCGTTCTTGACGACATGAAGGAAGACGTGAAACTGACCGAGGCCGCGCGCGCGCAACCCGATCACGAATTCCTGCGCGAGGATGTCGGCGACGAGCGCGCGCACCGTGCGCGCGACGATTCCCATCGGGATCACCGCCATGGTGATGGCGGGCAGCACGAGGTAGAGCGCGTGCTCGTAGTCGAAGCGCCAGTTCGCGGAGCCCCCGGGCCCCGCCCCCGATGACGGAAACCATCCCAGCCCCACCGAAAAGACGATCACCAGCACGATGCCGAGCCAGTAATGCGGCACGCTGACGCCGAACACGGCGGCGGCCGAGGCGAGCTTGTCGAGCGGCGAGTTGCTGAAATAGCCGGCGACGAAGCCGAACAGGCAGCCCAGCGTGAAGCCCAGGACCGTGGCCACCGCGGCGAGCATCAGGGTGTTGCCCACGGCGCGCGAGACTTCCAGCGTCACCGAACGGCCGCTGGCGATCGAGGTGCCGAGATCGCCCTGCAGAACGCGGGCGAGCCACATGAAGAACTGCTCCACATAGCTGCGGTCGAAGCCGTAGAGGATGCGCAGCCGCTCCTGCAGTTCGCTCGAGGCGTCGGGCGGCAGGATCGAGATCAGCGGGTCGCCCGGCGCGATGTGGACGAGCGCGAAGCACACGACCGAAACGCCGAGCATTACGGGCAGCGTGTAGAGGATGCGCTGGATGGCATAGGCGAACATGGGGTCTCCGCGGGCTGGGGCGGGTCGGCGGCGCACACGCGCTGACGCGAAAGGCCCCGGCCCGCTCGGGGCCGGGGCGGTAGCGTCACTCCATGGTCATCGTCGCGATGTCGATGAACCAGCTTTGCGGCTGAACGACATTGCCGACGGAGGGCGACATCGCGCGCGGGCCCGCATCATGGGCGACCCAGAGGAAGGGGGCCTCCTCGACCTTGCGCTTGTGCAGCTGCCCAAGCGCCTCGTCGCGCTCGTCGGGATCGAAGGTGGTGCGCGCCTGCGCGATCAGATCGTCGAACTCGTCGTCGGTGAAGTAACCCCAGTTGTTCGACACAGGCGGATGCGCGTCGCTCGACAGGAAGCGGACCATGGCGAAGAAGGGGTCCATGGTGGCGAAGGTCACGTTGATCGCGTGCGCGTCATTGGCGGAGGATGCATCCGCCCCTTCGCGCCAGTTCGTGAACAGCGTGTTCCACTCGATGACGTCGAGCTCGACGTCGAAGTAGCACTCCGCCAGCGCGTCCTGCAGATATTCGTTCATCACCAGCGGCTGCATCTGCCCCGAGCCCGAGGCCGATGTCTGCACCCGCACCTCGACGGGGTCGTCGGACGAGTAGCCGACCTCTTCCATCAGCTCGCGCGCCGTGTCGGGATCGTAGCGGATTTCGAAATCGGGGTCGCCCCACCACGGATGGTCGGGCCCGACCGTGCCCTGCGGGATACCCATGTGCCCGTTCAGCAGCACCGAAAGCTCCTCGCGGTCCACGCACAGATTGGCGGCGTGGCGCACCTCGCGGTCGAGCCAGGGCGAGTCGTCGAGGAACGAGAACTGCCAGGGCCAGACATGCGGCTGCGGGTTCGAATAGATCACGAAACCCTGGCCTTCCATCTGCGCCATCGCATCCGGGGCGGGGGCCTCGATCCAGTCCACCTCGCCGGAGAGAAGCGCGGCGGTGCGGCTGTTGGCGTCCGGCATCGGGCGCATCACGACACGGTCGATCGTGGGCGTGCGCGCGTCGTCCCAATACGCGTCGTTGGGTTGCAGCTCCAGCCGCTCGCGCGCGGTGAAGCCGGTGACCCGGAACGGGCCCGAACCCGAGGGGTCCGCGGCGAATTCCGACCACGCCTCGTCGGAATCGCCGGTTTCGTCGTATTTTTCTGCCCAGTGATCGGGTGAGGCCATGAACAGATTGGTCAGGTTGATGGGCAGGAAGCTGTCGGGCTCGGAGGTGTAGAGCGCGACGGTATAGTCGTCGATCACCTCGGCCGAACGCAGCGTCGGCATCCGCGACGCCGTCACGCCGACCTGGCTCGCGTCGAAATGCTCGGCATCCTCGTCGAGGACCTTCTCGACATTCCAGACCACGTCCTCGGCCGTGAACTCGGAGCCGTCATGGTATGTCACGCCTTCGCGCAGCTCGAAGATCCAGCGCGTGTCATCCTCGGGGTCGATCTCCCAGCTCGTCGCGAGGCCGGGCATGAGGGTGGAGGGCTCATCCTCCTGCGACAGGTCCCACTGGGTGAGCGCATCGTAGATCGGGATGCCGGTGAAGCGGTTTCCCTCGAAACCCTGATCGGGCTGGCCGTGCGTGAGGGGAATGTCGCCGGCCGTCATGCCGATGCGCAGCACCGACTCCTCGGCGACCGCCGCGGCCGGCGCCACGAACGCGGTCGTCCCCGCGAGGATCGCCATGGACACGCGCTGCCGAGAATACCTTGCATAGCTCATTTTCGTTTCCTTCCCTGTCGATCATTATGCCCGGCGCTGCGGAGATCGCACCGCGCCTGTGGCGCGCCATGAGCACGCACGGGCCGGCACCCCGCCGCCGCATGAGCATCAGGAGTCACGCCTGGCCCTTGCGCTGTCGAGGCGGGGCCGGCATGTCGCCGACCCCGCGACGATGCGTGCCCAAGCAGTAAGCTTCGGGATGTGCATTGGCTGAAAGAACGGGCGCGAATGCGACGAATTGTCCGCCTGATGTCCTCCGGCGGCGATTCCCGGAACCGGGACCCGCGCCACTCGAGCGCGTCGCGTTCATTCGCATTCAAGCGCCGCGCTCCAACCTCCAACCTCTTGAAGTCGCATGCTCAAGGAGTGCAAGACCGGTCCCCGCCTTTGCGCAACATGCTCTGAGGGATCAGGCACCGGCGTGCGAGCGCGGGCTCGAGGGCAGGCGCACCGCGCGGCTGGTGCACCGGCACCCGAAGGCCGCTCGCCTGCGCGTCGCATCACGATGCTCGGCATCCTCGCCAGCGTGATCGCGTCGCGCCGGCATGAGCGGGCGCGGCAGGGCCCCGCCGTCTTTTCGGGTTTCAGGCGCGGTGCCCGGCTGCCATAGTGAAGACGATCGTGACCCAGCAATGGACCGCGCCACCATGCCGACAGCGCTGCTTGCCGCATCGGACCTGTCGAGCCGCTCCGCGCCCGCCCTCGCACGGGCGGTGCGGCTGGCCGCGCGGACGGGCGCGCGCCTCGCCGTGCTGCATGTTGTCGAGGATGACCAGCCCGAAGCGCGCATGCAGGAGGCACAGCGCAGCGCGGAGAGCTTCCTGCGCGAGCAGCTCGGCGCGCTCGGCGCCCCGGCGGACTGCGAAGTCATCACCCGCGCCGGGGACGCGTTCCGCGTCATCGGCGAGGAGGCCGAGGCCCGCGCCGCCGAACTGATCGTTCTCGGCGCGTATCGGCGCAGGCTCTTGCGCGACGTCTTCATCGGCACGACGGTGGAGCGCGTGACGCGCACCGCCGGGCGCCCGGTTCTGATGGCCAACGGGCCGGGCGGCGAGGGCTGGCGCAGGGTCTGCATCGCGACGGACATGTCGCAGGCCTCGGCCGAGGCTGCGCGCGCGGCGCATGCGCTCGGGCTTCTCGACGGGGTGGAGGTGACCTTCGTGCATGCCTATGCGCCGATCACCCGCGAGATGATGACCCATGCCGGGATCGCGGAGGATCGGATGCGCGGCGAATCGAAGCGCGCCTTCGACGACACGCGCCGCGAGGTCGCGCGATTCATCCAGAAACTCGACCTCGGCGATCTGAGCTACAGCGCGCGCATCGTCGATGGCCTCGGAGCGTCCGCGATCACGGGCGTCGTCGAGCAGACGCAGCCCGACCTGCTCGTGATCGGCACGCGCGGTCTTTCCGGGGTCAGGCGCCTGTTTCTGGGCAGCGTCGCGCAGGAGCTCATGGCCAGCCTCGATATCGACATTCTCGCCGTGCCACCCGGGGGATGAGCGGCGTGACGCTGCATCGCCACCGCGGCACCGCCCGGCTGGGCGGAGCCTAGCCGATGTCGCAGCTCGCGATGGTGCTGGTGCTGCTCGGCGCGGCGGTGGTGATGTTCGCGCTCAACCGCCCGCGCATGGACGCGGTCGCGGTGATCATGATGGTCGCGCTGCCGATGACCGGGGTGATCAGCATGAGCGAGGCCCTGATGGGGCTTGCCGACCCGAATGTCGTGCTGATCGCGGCGCTGTTCGTGATCGGCGAGGCGCTGGTGCGCACCGGCGTCACCCAGCGCCTCGGGGACTGGCTGACGGCGCAGGCGGGCGCGCGGGAGGCGCGGCTCATCGTGCTGCTGATGGTGATCGTGGCGGCGGTCGGGTCGGTCATGTCCTCGACCGGGGTGGTGGCGATCTTCATTCCGATCGTGCTGCGCATCGCCCGCAAGACCGCGATTCCGGCCGGGCGGCTGATGATGCCGCTGTCGGTCGCAGCACTGATCAGCGGGATGATGACGCTCGTCGCCACCCCGCCGAACCTGATCGTGCATTCCGAGTTGCAGCGCCAGGGCTATGAGGGGTTCGGCTTTTTCAGCTTCGCGCCCTTCGGCGTGCCGATCCTGGTGCTGGCGGTTCTCTACATGCTGGTCGCGCGCCGCTTCCTCGGGACGCAGGCCGCGCCCGCGCCGCCCGACCGCGCCGGGGTGGCGCGCTGGATCGCGGATTACGACCTCGCCGAGCGGGAACGCCGCCTGCGGGTGCGCCCGGACTCGCCGCTGGCCGGCGCGCGGCTGGATGCGCTCGATCTGCGCACCAGTGCCGGGATCAACATCATCGCGGTCGCGCGCGGTCCGGGCGCGCGACCCACGCTGATCCAGCCGCGCGCCGAGACGGTGCTCGAGCCCGGCGACGTGCTGCTGATCGACCTGCGCTCGGGCGGCCTCGATCTCGACGCGTTCGCCCGCGCGCACGGTCTCGACACGCTGCCCGCGTCGGGGGAGTGGTTTGCCGATACGACGCAGGATATCGGCATGGCGCAGATCATCGTGCCGCCGACCTCGCGGCTTGTCGGGCGCACCCTGACGAAGACCCGGTTTCGCAGCACCTACGACCTCGTCGTGATCGGCATGAAGCACGGCACCCGGCCGGTCGCGGACGCGTTGATCGACGAGCCCCTGCGCGCCGGCGATACGCTGCTCGCGGTCGGCCCGTGGCGGGCGATCCGGCGGGTGCGCGACGAGCGGCGCGACCTTGTCCTGCTCGACCTGCCCGCCGAGGCTGAGGAGGCCGCGCCGGCGCGCCATCGCGCGCCGCTCGCGATCGGCGTGCTCGGGCTCGTCGTCGTGCTGATGGTCTGGGGGATCGTGCCGAATGTGCAGGCCGCGCTCTTCGGCTGCCTGCTCCTGGGCCTGTTTCGCTGCATCGACATGCCCGGCGCGTATCGGTCGATCCATTGGCAGAGCCTGATCCTGATCGTCGGGATGCTGCCCTTTTCGCTGGCGCTGCAGCGCACCGGCGGGGTCGATATCGCCGCGCAGGCGCTGCTCGATCTGCTCGGCGGGGCCGAGCCGCGGCTGGTCCTGGCGGTGATCTTCGCGGCCACCGGGGTGCTCGGGCTGTTCATTTCGAACACGGCGACCGCCGTTCTGATGGCGCCGGTGGCGCTGGCGGTCGCGCGCGAGGTCGGGGCGTCGCCCTATCCCTTCGCGATGACGGTGGCGCTTGCGGCGTCGGCGGCGTTCATGACCCCGGTCTCCTCGCCGGTGAACATGCTCGTCATCGGCCCCGGCAATTACCGCTTCGCGGATTTCCTGCGCATCGGCGTTCCGTTCACGCTCGTGGCGATGGTGGCGAGCGTGCTCCTGGTTCCGCTGATCCTGCCGTTCTGAGCGGCCGGCCCCGCGCGCGCCCGCGGTCTTCAGGCCGCGGCCGGGTCGGCGTCGCTGCGGGCCCCCGACAGATCGCGGGCCGTGAGCTGATGGCCGCGCCGGAGCGCCTTGCGCAGGTCCCTGACACGGTCTTCATGCAGCGTCGCGCCGAAGTCCCGGCAGACGCCGCGAAGAAGCGCCGTCTGCTCGCGGTGGATGCGCGCGCCGATGACGCATGACAGCGTCATGAGGTCGAGCAGCCGGGTCCGGCCGGCGGCGTCGAGCCCGGGCAGGTGACGCCGCGTGGCGTTCCAGTCGAGCGCGATGTCTCCGCCGCGTTCGAGCGCATCGCACAGACGGGTCATCAGGTAGACCTGATTGGGATGGGCATCGCGCCCCCGGGTCAGCATCTCGCCCGCAGCATGCAGGATCACATCCTTCTCGGTGTCGCCCAGCGTGCCCGCATCCCGAAAATGCGCCGCAATCAGGTTGTCCACGGCGAAGGGGCCCAGCGTGCGCAACCGCGCCTCGGTCATGATGCGCCAGACGATGAAGGCATTCCAGACCGCATAGAGCGGGCCGGCAAGCAGCGGGACCATGCCGCGTATCGCCATGCGCGCGGCCACCCGGCGCAGGAACACCCGCAGGATGAAGCTGCTCACCCCGACTTTCAGCTTGTAGGCGAGGTTGAGCGCCGCGAGCTTCCACTTCGACACATGCGCGTAGGGATCGATCCCGTGAACCGTCACCTGCGGATTCGGAAATTCCAGCCCGGCCCGCGCCAGCCCGTGGGCGAGCAGCCCGCGCCCGTCGCCGCGCGCCAGCGGCAGGCCGGCATGCCACGCCACGCGCGCGATCCCGCTCAGCGCCAGCGCGTAGAGCAGCACGATCTCCACCGCGCTGACCACGCCGGCGAATGCGTAGAAAGCCGTCCAGTAGGGCAGCGCCTCGCGCCAGCCGACATCCTCCATGCCGTCGAAGAGGCCCTGGCGCATCCAGATCTCGCCGCCGCCGATCAGCCCGCCCGAGACGATGCCCGCCAGCGCCGACAGCCCGATGCACCACCGCGTCACGCGGCTGATCCTGCGCACGCGGCCTGGACGGTCCTCGGTGCCGGTTGCGACACTGTGTCGCGCAAGATGGGCCGCGAAGCTGCGCTCGAGGATGTTCGGGTCGGGCGAGTAGGTTTCAGTTGCTGGCACGGTCATCTCCGCGTGTCCGGCGCAGGGTGCGGTGCGTGCCCTCGATGAGCCATGCGGGGCCCGTGACACCGTCGCGCCCGGCTCGTGCTCCACCGGGAGCCTCGGCGCGGCGCTCATCGCCATGATCGGGGTCGCCGCGATGCGCAGACCGCGCAGCGGCATGACGTTCAGCAACGCCGTCGGCACCCCGCGCGCCCATCCGCGCGAGACAGATACCCGCGTCGCACGCACACCTGACCCCGCGCAGCAGCATCTCACGGAGGCGATCGCCGAGCGGGACAAGCCCCGCAGGCAGAAGGATCGTTTTGGTCCTGATCGAGTGCTCCGATCCCATGCGTCACTCCCTGCGCCGCGGCGTGGCGACGCCACCCGGGGGAAACACCCCGCGATCCGTTCCGTTCCCGCCGTTCCGCGGTCAAAGGGTGGTGCGGCGACGGCGCGTGGCGCCATTCGCCCTGCGGTTGCAGGCCGTCGGTGGACAGCTCGGCGTCGCCCGCGGTACGCAGCGGCGGCGCGGGACTCGCGCCCGCACAGCGCCGGCCGAATGACCGATTGACCTGCATGATGACAGAAATTCCGCCCGTATGGCGTGCTTCGGCCCGAGCAGGCGCGGAAACCGAACGGACCGGTTGCAATGTCGGCAGCATTCCGCTTTATTCACCCGAAGTGCAGCTAAAGCTGCCGGCGCAACAGGGAGACAGCGGTGGCACCCAAGGACCACAACGACGCTTTCGTGGCGTTCGACCGCGTGCAGAAAACCTATGACGGCGAACAGCTCGTCGTGAAGGATCTCAACCTCGATATCGGGAAGGGGGAGTTCCTCACCATGCTCGGCCCGTCGGGGTCGGGCAAGACGACCTGCCTGATGATGCTCGCGGGGTTCGAGACGGCCACCTTCGGGGACATCCTGCTCGACGGCAAACCGATCAACAACATTCCCCCGCACAAGCGCGGCATCGGCATGGTGTTTCAGAATTACGCGCTGTTTCCGCACATGACGGTCGCCGAGAACCTGTCCTTCCCGCTCGAGGTGCGCGACATCTCGCGGGCCGAGCGCGAGAAGAAGATCGCGCGCGCGCTCGACATGGTCCAGATGGGCGAGTTCGGCAATCGCCGCCCGGCGCAGCTCTCGGGCGGGCAGATGCAGCGTGTCGCGCTCGCGCGCGCGCTCGTCTTCGAGCCCGATCTGGTGCTGATGGACGAGCCGCTCGGCGCGCTAGACAAGAACCTGCGCGAGCGCATGCAGCTCGAAATCAAGCATATCCACGAAACGCTCGGCGTGACGGTTGTCTATGTCACCCACGACCAGAGCGAGGCGCTCACCATGTCAAACCGCATCGCGGTCTTCGATGACGGGCGCATCCAGCAGCTCGCTACCCCTGACGAGCTCTATGAAAAGCCCGAAAACGCCTTCGTGGCCGCCTTCATCGGCGAGAACAACACCCTGCGCGGCAAGGTCGAATCCGTCGACGGCGCGTATTGCACGCTGCAGCTCGCGGACGGCTCGCGCGTTCAGGCGCTTGCCGTCAACATCGAGGGCGAAGGGGCGGAATCGACGCTCTCGCTGCGCCCGGAGCGGGTCTATCTCGATGTCAGCTCCGAGACGCATGACAACATCTTCGAGGGTGAGGTCCGGGAGCTGATCTATCTCGGCGATCACATCCGCGTGCGGATGAATGTCTGCGGCAACGACGAATTCGTGCTGAAGATGCCCAATGACAGCCATGCGCGGCGCCTGTCCGTTGGCGAGCGCGTGCAGGTCGGCTGGGTCAAGGAGGATTGCAGGGCGCTCGATCCGTCGTGACCGCGCGCGTGCAGTGTTGCGCCGGGCCGCTGGCGCCGGCGAACCAAGCGGGACCGCCGACAGGCGGGACCGAACATACCTCAACCGAGGAACAAAGGAGTAAAAGATGTCGCAGCGTTTGCTGAAAGTTATAGGGGCCGGCAGTGCCGTGAGCCTCATCGCGATGAGCGCCGCACAGGCGCAGGATATCAGCCTCACGGTCGTGTCCTGGGGCGGGGCCTACACCGAAAGCCAGGTGCGCGCCTATCACGAGCCCTGGATGGAGATGAACCCGGACTGGGAAATCATCAACGATGACGGCTCGGCCAACGCGCTCGCCGGGCTGCGCTCGCAGTCCGAGGCAGGAAACGTCACCTGGGACCTCGTGGACATGCTGCCGTCGGACGCGCAGCTCGCCTGCGAGGAGGGCATCATCATGCCCATCGACCATGACGAGATGCTCGCCGATGGGGAAGACGGTACGCCGCCCTCCGAGGACTTCCTCGAGGGCTCGCTGGGCGAGTGCTTCATCCCGCAGATCATCTACTCGACGGTCGTGACCTATAACAGCGAGATGTTCGAGGAGGGCAACTATCCCGAGACGATCGAGGATTTCTTCGATACGGAGAACTTCCCCGGCCGCCGCGCGATCCAGAACCGCCCCGCGGTCAACATGGAATGGGCACTTTACGCCGACGGTGTGGACCCCGAGGAGATCTACGACGTGCTCGCCACGCCGGAGGGCCAGGACCGCGCCTTCGCGAAGCTCGACACGATCAAGGACGATCTGGTGTTCTGGGAAGAGGGCGCGCAGTCGCCGCAGCTTCTCGCCGACCAGGAGGTCTCCTTCGCGACGGGCTATAACGGGCGCATCTTCGATGCCGCCGAGGTCGAGGGTCAGCCCTTCGAGATCATCTGGGACGGTCAGGTCGTCGAGTTCGACGGCTGGGTCGTGCCGGCCGATGGCGAGAATGTCGACGAGGTGATGGAGTATCTCTACTGGGCCACGGACACCCAGCGTCTGGCTGACCAGGCGTCGTATATCTCCTACGGCCCGGCGCGGCACTCCTCGCAGGATCTGGTGGGCCAGCATGCCGATCTGGGCATCGACATGGCCGAGCACATGCCGACGCATCCGGACAACTACTTCGCGCCGATCGAGCTCAACAACGAGTTCTGGACCGACTGGCGCGACGAGCTGGCCGAGCGTTTCAACAACTGGATGTAAGGCCATCCGCCGGGGGCGTCGCGTGCGCCCCCGGCCCGCCAACAGCCGGGCAGAAGAGGGAACGCGCGCATGGCCCAGGCCGACGCCAGCATGGAACTCGACAACCGCAGCGGCGGCTCCGTCGAAAAAATGGTCACTGCGGACGGACTCCCGCTCAAGACGAGCCTCCGGCGTGCGGAACGCCGCAGCAAGCTGTTCGCCTTCGCGCTTGTCGCGCCGCTTCTCGGCTTTCTTCTGATCGTCTTCATCTTCCCGATGGCGCAGATGATGTGGCGCTCGGTGGACAACCCGCAGATCATCAACACCCTGCCGCGCACAGTCGAGGCACTCGAGGCGTGGAATCCCTCGGCCGAGGAACTTCCGCCCGAAGAGGCCTACGCCGCGCTCAACGCCGACCTCGCGGAGGGTCTGGAACGTGACCGGGGCGCGATCGGGCGGTTGCAAGGGCGTCTCAACAACGATGTCAGCGGCGCGCGCGCAGCCGTGCGCAGTGTCGCTGGACAGGCCGGGGATCGCTCGGAACCGTTCAAGGACAAATTTATCGAAGCGAACGCGCTCTGGGGTGAGCCTGCGATCTGGCGCGTGATCCAGCGCGAGGGAAGACCCCTGACCGCCTCACGGTATCTGCGGGCGCTGGATCGCGAATACGCCCCCGATGGCTCCATTCAAATGCGCGACGAGGGCCAGCGGACCTATGTTGCCCTCTTCATGCGCACTTTCGCGCTGAGTGCGACGATCCTCGGTCTGACCTTCCTGCTCGGTTTTCCGATTTCGTACTACATGGCCACGCTGCCGATGCGCTACGCGAATCTCCTGATGATTTTCGTGCTGCTGCCCTTCTGGACCTCGCTGCTGGTGCGAACGAGCGCATGGATCGTGCTGTTGCAGCAGCAGGGGGTGATCAACTCCACTCTGGTGGGCCTCGGCATCATTGGCGACGATCAGCGATTGTCGATGGTTTACAACATGACCGGGACCATCGTGGCGATGACGCATATCCTGCTGCCCTTCATGGTTCTGCCGCTCTACTCGGTGATGCGCGGCATCCCGCCCTCCTACATGCGCGCGGCAAAGGGCCTCGGCGCGAAACCCTGGACGGCCTTCCGACGGGTCTATTTCCCGCAGCCCCTGCCCGGGGTCGCCGCCGGCGGCGTTCTCGTCTTCATCATATCGATCGGCTACTACATCACCCCCGCGCTTGTCGGCGGTCAGTCGGGCCGGATGATCTCCAACGAGATCGCGCGCCACATTCAAGGCGACAATCCGGGGCTCGGCGCCGCGATCGCCACCTTGCTGCTGGTGTGCGTGATGATCCTGTACTGGGTCTATAACCGGCTCGTCGGCGCCGACAATCTGAAGCTCGGCTGAGGAGACCGCCATGGCCGTTCCCACCTACGCCACCCCGCTCGAGAAGCTCTGGCATTATACCTTCCGGTTGATCTGCTGGCTGATCTTCTTCTTCCTCGTCGCGCCGATCATCATCATGATGCCGCTGAGCTTCAACGCGCAGCCCTACTTCACGTTCACGCTGGAGATGCTTGAGTTCAACCCGCAGGGCTACTCGATGCGCTGGTATCAGGAGCTCTTCGCATCCGAAAGCTGGATGCGGTCGATCCGCAATTCCTTCGTGATCGGGATCGCGGCGACGCTGCTTGCGACCGTTCTGGGCACGCTCGCCGCGCTCGGGCTCAGTCGCGCCAAACTGCCGGGCAAGGGTCTGATCATGATGATCCTGATCTCGCCCATGGTGGTGCCGCTGATCATCGCCGGTGCTGGGATGTTCTTCTTTCTCTCCTCGGTGAATCTGGCGAACACCTTCCTCGGCGTGGTCCTCGCGCACACCGCGCTCGGCACCCCGTTCGTCGTCATCACCGTGACCGCGACGCTCGTGGGCTTCGATCACTCGCTCACCCGCGCGGCGGCCAATCTCGGCGCCTCGCCGACGCGGACCTTCTTCAAGATCACCATGCCGCTGATCCTTCCCGGCGTGGTCTCGGGCGGGCTGTTCGCCTTCATCACCTCCTTCGACGAGATCGTGGTCGTGCTCTTCGTCGCCGGGGTGGAGCAGCGCACCATCCCGCGCGAGATGTGGTCGGGCATCCGGGAGGATCTCAGCCCGACGATCCTCGCTGTGGCGACGCTGCTGGTGCTCCTGTCAATCATGCTGCTGACCACCGTGGAGCTTCTGCGCCGACGCTCGGAGCGTATTCGCGGCATGTCGCCGGGCTGAGGCTGCGCGGGAAACGAAAAAAGGGCGGGTCCGCGCGGCCCGCCCTTTTTCATGCGCCGGTGGGCGGGGTCAGCCCTCGACGCGGCGCAGATCGGCCACCTGCAGGCAGATCTCGCGGATGCGGTGCAAGAGGTTGAGCCGGTTGCGCCGCACAGTCTGATTGTCGGTGTTGATCTGCACCGCCTCGAAAAACGCGTCGATCGGCGCGCGCAGCCCGGCCATCGCCCGCATCGCCGCGGCGAAATCCTCCGCCGCCATGGCGGGTTCAATCTCGGCCTGTGCGGCGTCGAGGGCGTTGAACAGTTCCGCCTCCGCGCCCGTCTCGGCGAGCTTGGGGTCGGGGCCGAAGGAATACTCGACCCCGTCCGCCTCCTCGGCCTGCGTCAGGATATTGTTGGCGCGCTTGAACCCCTGCAACAGGTTCTCCCCGTCGTCGGTCTTCAGCAGATCGCCGAGCGCCTCGGCCCGGCGCACCAGCAGCGCGAGATCATCCGCCCCCGGCATGGCGAGGCAGGCATCGATCACGTCGTGCCGGATACCCTCGTCGCGGAGGTGGACCTTGAGTCGCTCGTGGAGGAAGGCAAGGAGCAATCCCATCCCACCTTCTTCCTGACGATACCCATACCAACTCGATTTGATCTCCGTTGAGAACTTAGGGTTCCAATTCTCAACGCTCTCAAATTCAATCCCGCGCTCCACCAACTCTGCCTTGATCGCATCGGAGGCAGAGTCTTGCTGAAGTAGTGCCGTAACCATGTGATAGGATTCATGATCGAAGAGCACTGCGAATAACGGCAATCGAAGATCGTTGGAAAGTATCACACGGATCGCGCCCAACGCCGCGCGACGCAGGGCAAACGGATCTTTAGATCCTGTTGGCGGCTCGCCAATCCAGAAGAACCCAGTCAGCGTGTCGATCTTGTCGGCCAGCGCGACCGCCACGCTCACGGGCCCGGTCGGCACGTCGTCGCCCGGTCCGAGCGGCTTGTAGTGCATCGCGCAGGCCTCGGCGACGGCGGGGTCCAGCCCCTCGGCCTCGGCATAGTAGCGGCCCATCA
>PUKW01000016.1 GCA_003550665.1 Paracoccaceae bacterium
ACCGCGCAGGAGGCCGCGCGGCTGGTGCTGCGCGCGGGCAGCCTCGCCGCGGGGGGCGAGGTCTTCGTGCTCGACATGGGCAAGCCGGTGCGCATCATCGACCTGGCGCGGCAGGTGATCGAAGCGTCGGGCTACACGGTGCGCGACAGCGACAATCCCGATGGCGATATCCGCATCCGCCGGACCGGCCTGCGCCCTGGCGAGAAGCTGCACGAGGAGCTGTCCTCGGGCCGCGAGCTGCGCCCCACCGCGCACCCCAAGATCCTGTGCGCACAGGAGGAGGCGCTGTCGGAGTTCGAGCTGGCGCGGGCGCTGCGCAACCTGGGCCGCGCGCTTGCCGCCGGCGACGCCGAGCGCGCGCGCGGCGAGGCGCTCCGCTGGGCCGAGCCGGGCGACACCGGCGCGCCGCCCGCACCCGGCAGGGTCACCTCGCTGCCCTGAGGCGGCGGGAAACGCCGGCACGGGCACCATACCCGCACATGTTGCATTGCCGGTACATTTTCCAACGATATGATGGCATATGCTGTCACTGGCGTCTTGTGCCGTGCTACGGCTCTGTGGTCACGAATAGAGATGGTGTGTGTGTGCTGCCGCCACCCGCCGGGACGCGTAACTGGGGGACATGACCGATGCGTTTTCTTCTTTCCACCATGCTGGCGATGATCGTGCTGGCAATAACGGCGCCGTCGGTGCTGGCACAGAGTTATCAGGTCCGTCCGGGCGACACGCTGCGCATCGAGGTCCTGGAGGATCCCGATCTGAACCGCGACGTTCTCGTTCAGCCGGATGGCGATATTTCCTTTCCGCTGGCCGGCTCGATCCGCGCCGGCGGGCGCACCATCAGCCAGATCAATGCCGCGCTGACCGATGCGCTCGAGCCGCAATTCGCCGACGAGCCCAATGTCTTTGTCGGGCTGCTCGCTCTGGACGAGGTCGAGATCCCGGAGGACGAGTTCATCACCGCCTATGTGATGGGCGAGGTCGAGGCCCCGGGCCCCGTCGAGGTCAAACCCGGCACCACGATCATGCAGCTCATCAGCCAGACCGGCGGGCTGACCCGATTCGCCGCGACCAAGCGGCTGCAGCTGCGCCGCGTCGATCCGCAGACCAACCAGGAGCATGTCTATCCGATCGACTACCGCGCGTTGGAGCGCGGCGCACGGTTGTCGCAGCCGGTGATGATCGCCGAAGGGGATGTCTTGCTGGTGCCCGAGCGCCGGCTGTTCGAATAGGAGCGCCGCCATGGCATTCCTGTTCGCAGCCCGGCGCGCGCCGCGCCGGCGTCTGGTGGCGGGGCTGTGCCTTGCCACCGGGGCAGGGCTCTGGGGCGGCGGCACCGCCGCCCAGGATGACCCCGGCGGCATGCGGCTGATCCTCGATATCGACAACCGCCTCGAGGTCGACGGCAATTCCGAGCTGCTCGTCGACAGCCCCGGCACCAGCGTCATCGGCAGCACCCGTCTCGGCTTCGGGTTGATCAGCGAGACCCGGCGCCAGTCCCTGTCCTTCGGCGGCGCCGTCACGGCGCGGGCTTTCGACATCCCGACCCGCGACGACAGCACCGATCTGGGCGACCGCGAACTCGCCTTCGATTATCAGCGCGACGCGTCGCGCGCGTCGCTGAACGTGCGCGCGCGCTATGACCGCACCGATATCGAGCGCATCGCGCTCGACGATCTGCTCGACGATGACGAGTTCGATCTCGGCGATCCCGACCTCGACGATCTGCGCGGGCGCGGATCGCGCGAGATCATCGGCTTCGGCGCGGGTGTGGAGATCGGGATCGACATGCCGGTGCGGCTCAGTCTCGATGCCGATTACACGGAACGCAATTTCGACGAGACCGTGGACCGCGCTGACAGCTGGCGCTTCGATTTCGGCGCCGAGCTGGGGCTGCGGCTGTCCTCGGTGACGGAGGGCACGGTGGCGCTGGATGCGACCCGCTTCGAGCGCGACGACGCCGCCGAGACCCAACGCGACCGGGTGGCGCTGCTGTTCGGGGTGACGCACGAGTTCTCCGAAACCCTGTCGGGCAACGCCGCGATCGGCCCGGCCTGGGTGCGCACCCGCGAGGATGGCGAGACCGAGCGCGAAATCGGTGTCAATGCCGATCTCGGGCTCGATTACGAGCGTCCAACCGGGACCATCAGCTTCGACGCGACCGCGCGGACCGACGAGGACGGGATCCGCACCGCTGCGAGCATCGGGCGCGGTTTCGAGCTGCCGCGTGGGGCGGTCGGCGGCGCCATCGGCCTGACCCGTGCCGCAGATGGCGACATCGATGCCACCGCCGCGCTCAATTTCCGCCGCGACATGCCGCGCGGCACCCTGAATGCGAGCCTGACCCGCGATGTCACCCCGCGTTTCGATGACAGCAACGTGCTGCGCACCGTCGCGCGGGTGGATTACGATTACGACATCAACAACATCTCCGGGATCGGGCTGAGCGCCGCCTTCGCGCGCAACGAGGAGACCGACGGCACGGACCGGCTCGACCGCATCGATTTCGGCGCCACCTACAGCCGTGAGATCACCCAGGACTGGGCGATGGAGCTGGGTTATCGCTACCGGGCGCGCAACGATGATGACGGCGATCGCGATTCGCATTCGGTATTCGTGGGGATCAACCGCGCGTTCAATTTCGGTATCTGAAAATCATCGCGCACGGTATAGCTGCAAGGTGCCGCACATGCATGGGACGGGTCGATGCTCACCGTAACGCCGACCGATCTGCCCGGGGTGCTCGTGCTCGAGCCGCGCCGTTTCGGCGACGATCGCGGCTTTTTCTGCGAGGTCTATAACCGCGCCCGGCTCGCCGAGCACGGCATCACCACGGACTTCGTGCAGGACAACCAGTCGCTCTCGGCGCGGGCGGGCACGCTGCGCGGGCTGCATTACCAGGCCCCGCCGCATGCGCAGGCCAAGCTCGTGCGCTGCGGGCGCGGGCGCATCTTCGATGTCGCGGTCGATTTTCGCGCCGGATCGGCGAGCTTCGGCCGCTGGACCGGCGTCGAGCTGTCGGCCGCGAACGGGCGCCAGCTCCTGATCCCCGAGGGCTTCCTGCACGGCTTCGTCACGCTCGAGGATGACTGCGAGCTGCTCTACAAGTGCTCGGCCCATTACGCGCCCGACTGCGACGGGGCGGTGCGCTGGGACGATCCCGATATCGGCATCGACTGGGGCGTGTCGGACCCGATCCTGTCGGACAAGGACGCCGCCGCCCCCGTCCTGCGCGCGGTCGAGACCCCGTTTCGGGAGGGCGCATGAAGCTGCTCGTGACCGGCGGGGCGGGGTTCATCGGCTCGGCGGTGGTGCGCCGCGCGGTGGCCGAGGGGCACGGCGTCGTCAATCTCGACGCGCTGACCTACGCGGCCTGTCTCGACAATGTCGCCGGGGTTGCCGAGAGCCCGCTTTACGCGTTCGAGCACGCCGATATCCGCGAGCGCGCGGCGCTCGACCGGGTATTCGCCGCCCACGCCCCCGACGCGGTGCTGCATCTCGCCGCCGAGAGCCATGTGGACCGCTCCATCGACGGGCCCATGGCCTTCATCGAGACCAACGTGACCGGCACCGGCACGCTTCTCGAGGCCGCGCGCGCCTATTGGGAGGGGCAGGGCCGGCCCGCGGCGTTTCGCTTCGTGCATGTCTCCACCGACGAGGTCTACGGCTCGCTTGGCCCCGAGGGCGCCTTCACCGAGGAAACGCCCTACGCGCCGAACTCGCCCTATGCCGCCTCCAAGGCCGGCTCCGACCATCTCGCCCGCGCCTGGGGCGAGACCTATGGCCTGCCGGTGATCGTGACCAACTGCTCGAACAATTACGGGCCCTACCAGTTTCCCGAAAAGCTCATCCCCGTGGTGATCCTGGGTGCGCTCGCGGGCCGGGCGATCCCGGTCTACGGCGCGGGGGAGAATGTGCGCGACTGGCTGCATGTCGAGGATCACGCCGATGCGCTCCTGACGGTGCTCGCGCGCGGGCAGGTGGGGCGGCAATACAATATCGGCGGCGAGAACGAGGCGCGCAATATCGACCTCGTGCGCATGATCTGCGCCATCCTCGACGAGATGCGCCCCGGCGGCGCGCCGCATGAGCGGCTGATCGAATTCGTCACCGACCGGCCCGGCCATGATGCGCGCTATGCCATCGACCCGGCGCGCATCCGCGCCGAGCTCGGCTGGCGGCCCTCGGTGACGCTGCGCGAGGGGCTCGAACGCACCGTGGCGTGGTATCTCGACAACGAAGCCTGGTGGCGCTCCCTGCAGGACCGCGACGGGGTCGGGCAGCGGCTGGGGCGGGGTCGTGAAGACGGGGCGGGCGCATGAAGGTTCTGGTCTTCGGCCGCACCGGCCAGCTCGCCACCGAGCTTGTCCGCCGCGCCCCGGCGGGCTGGCGGATGCAGGCGCTGGGGCGCGAGGCGGCCGATCTCGAGGATCCCGCGGCCTGCGCGCGGATCGTCGCGGGCAGCGATGCCGATCTCGTCATCAATGCCGCCGCTTATACGGCGGTGGACCGCGCCGAGGCGGAGGAGGCGCGCGCGCAGGTGATCAACGCCGACGCCCCCGCCGCGATGGCGCGCGCGGCGGCCGCGCGCGGGCTGCCCTTCCTGCATGTCTCCACCGATTACGTCTTTGACGGGGCGGGTGACGCGCCCTGGCGCCCCGATGACGCGCCCGCGCCGCTCGGCGCCTATGGGCGCACCAAGCTCGTCGGCGAGCGCGGCGTGGCGGCGGCGGGGGGCGCGCATGTGATCCTGCGCACCTCCTGGGTGTTCTCCGCGCACGGGTCCAATTTCGTGAAGACGATGCTGCGGGTGGGGCCCGAGCGCGGCACGCTGCGCGTCGTCGATGATCAGATCGGCGGGCCGACCGCGGCGGGCGACATCGCCGCCGCCCTCATCGCCATCGCCGGGGCCTTCGCCGCGGGGCGCGGGGTGAGCGGGGTCTGTCACTTCGCCGGCCAGCCCTTCGTGAGCTGGGCGGCGTTTGCGCGCGAGATCTTCGCGCGCGCCGGGCTCGACGTGTCCGTCGAGGCGATCCCGTCCTCCGAATACCCCACCCCGGCGCCGCGGCCGCGCAATTCGCGCCTCGACGGGGCGGCGCTGATGGCCGATTACGGGGTCGCGCCGCCCGACTGGCGCGCGGCGCTCGACGCGGTGCTGGCGGAGCTGCGCACATGACGCGAGATTATCGTAAGGAGCTGCGCGCATGACGCGCAAGGGCATCATCCTCGCCGGCGGCTCCGGCACCCGGCTCTACCCGGTGACGATGGGGCTGTCGAAACAGCTCCTGCCGATCTACGACAAGCCGATGATCTACTACCCGCTCTCGGTGCTGATGCTCGCGGGCATCCGCGAGATCGCGATCATCA
>PUKW01000025.1 GCA_003550665.1 Paracoccaceae bacterium
GCGCATCGTCGCCGCCTTCGACAACCGCGCCGCCATCGCCGGCGAAGCCCGCGCGGCGACAGAGCTGGGGCTGGAACGGCTGGCGCATTACGAGACGGCGCTTGGCGAGATGCTGGAGCGGGCTGCTACCGCAGCGGCTTGAGCGCGCGCTTGACCCCGGCCGGCACCAGGTGGCGGGCCTCGCTCTTCCAGAAGCGCAACCGCGTCAGGCCGCTGGCGCGGTTCACGGGAACCTCGAGCAAATCGGGCCAGAGCCGACGCATCACGTCAGGGAAGAACCCGTTCGCAAGCCGGTAGGATGTCGGGAGTGCCAGGGCTATCGTGTTGAGCCGCTGGCCGCTGAAGGGGGACATGGAGGGCCGCGCAAGCGGGTGACCATAACCCGCCGCGCCCGACCAGCAGCCATGGATCTGCTCGATCTTGGCCAGATCCAGCGCCATTGCCGCATCCGCAGAAGGCAACACGTCGAGCCAGTCTTGTCCGGCGCGGCGGATACGGGGATCATCGGGCATGCGGACGCGCGCGAGAAGCCGCGGCAGGTCCAGAACGGGCTGCGCGGCATCTTCGGCGGTCCAGTTGGTGGCGCGGGTTATCTCGGCGCCGGTGCCGGTGAGCGGCTGCGTGCCGGGATCGTTGGCGACGGCGGTCGTAGCCAGGTGGGTGACCGGATCATACATCATGCGCCCGGAGCGCGACAGCCAGGCTGCCACATCGGCATCAGCCGTCGGCAGAACAGGGACCGCACGATGGGCGAGTCCGGCCCGGCGCGCCACCCGGGCCGCAACATGCACCTCGAGCGTGCGTGCATCACCCAGGGTCTCGGCCCGCAAGCGGTCCGACCCGCGCGCCGCCGCGAGAATGATGCGCGAGTCGTTACCGCCGCTCAGATAGAGCACCGTCTCGCCCTGGCCCAAAAGCGCAGCCAGATGACGGCGCAGGATCTCGGCCGCCTCATCAACCAGTCGCGCGATCTGCACCTCGTTAAGCTCCGGACGCGTGCACAGCGCAGAGTCGGGCCAGATCCGCGCGGTGATGAAATCATCGAGGGTCAGCTCGTGCGATGGCATCAGCCGGCGCGCCCCGCGCCGTGGCGTCAGCCCGAAGGGCAGGAATCCGCGCCGCGCCGGGAAGTCGAAGATCGCCTCGATATCGGGATCGACCGGCAGCGTGCCGAGTTGATCGAGCGCCGTCACCGTCGCGCCGACCGCGCGCATTTCGGGCGCATGGATCGCCGGCAGCCCGCCCGCGGCGTCCTCGCGCAGCCGCACCCGCCCGTCGCCGCCGCGCCAGAGCATCACGAAGCGCCCGGCCAGCCGCGCGAAGCGATCCTCGGGGGTCTCGCCGGCGGCGAGGGTGAGTGTGCCGTCGGCGCGGTGAAAATCCGCCCCGTCGATCACCCAGCCGATGAGCCGCCCCACCTGCGCCCCCGCCGCATCGCACAGCCGCAGGATCGGCACCGCCTGCGCCGCCGCGATCTGCCAGCCGGCGAAGGCGTCACGCTTGCCGGCGACGGGATCATCCGCCAGCTCCGGCGCGATCAGCCACTGTTTGGGAAGGCCGGTGAAGTCGAGCATCAGGGATCTCCGAATGCGCCCCGGCACGGCGCCGGGGCGGGGCGCCGCAGCGCGGCGACGAGGATAACACAGGGCCCGGCGAGCTCCAGCCCGCGCAGCGCCGGCCCCGCGATCGCATCGGTGCCGAGCGACGCGGCGAGATGGTTGAGTTCGGCCGCGCGCAGCAGCATGAACGCCGCCACCAGCCCGAGCCCCGCGAGCAGCCCCGCATGCGCGCGCCAGCGCCCGCGCAGCGCGCGCAACACGCCCCACCCCGCCGCAAGCGCGCCAAGCGCCGCCGCCACGACCAGCGCTGCCTGCACCGCGCGGCGCTGCGCCATCCAGCCCTGCTCCTGCGCCAGGCACCGCCCCGCAACCGTCATCAGCACATGCAGATCGAGCTGCTTGTTGAACGCGAGAACCACCATCAGCAGCGCCACCCCGATCCAGACGGCCCGCGACCCGCCTCCTGCCCGCGACCCGCCTCCTGCCCGCGACCCCGCCCCAACGCGCCACGCCGCCGCGAGCGCCGCGGCGCCATAGGCGGCGGTCACGCTCCAGCCCAACAGATGCGCATCATGCGCAACCGGGCTCCAGCGCCCGTCGATGCAGCCCGACAGCGCCGCTGACCAGGACATCGCGATGATCATCCCCAGCTCCGTTTCCCCGCGACAAGGCCCGAGCCGGGCGGGGCTGTCAATCGCGCCGCAGGGGCGTGCCGCGGACCGGTTTCTGTGGCAGGACAGGGGCGCAGCAGCGCAAGGCACCCCATGACCGAGTCGGCATTCCCCCCCTCCCCCGCCCTGGCCCGTGTCGAACGCGGGGCGCTGTGTTCGGGCTGCGGCGGCTGCGCGCTGGTGGCGCCGGGGCGGATCACGATGGAGACGGTCGCGCCCGGCCTGCTGCGCCCGCGCCAGACAGCGGCGCTGAGCGCGGATGAGGAGGCGCACATCGCCGCGCTCTGCCCCGGTCTGGGCCAGAGCGTCGAGGCGGCGGGGCGCAGGGACGACGTGCTGTGGGGCCCGTACCGGGCGATGCGCACCGGCCACGCCACGGATCCGGAGCTGCGCCATGCGGCCTCCTCGGGGGGCGCGCTCTCGGCGGTGCTGGTGCATCTGCTGGAGACGGGCGCGGTGGACGGCGTCATTCAGACCGCGGCGGCGCCGGATCTCGCGATCGGCAATGTCACGGTGCTGTCGCGCACCCCGGCCGAGGTGCAGGCGGCGGCGGGGTCGCGCTATGCGCCCTCGAGCCCGTTGGCCGATCTTGCCGACCGCCTCGACGAGGCCGGGCGGTTCGCCTTCGTGGGCAAGCCCTGCGACGTGGCGGCGCTGCGCGCGCTGGCGGGGCGGGATGCGCGGGTCGATGCGCGCATCCCGGTGATGCTGTCCTTCTTCTGCGCGGGGGTGCCGGCGCTCGCGGGGGCGCGCGAGGTGCTCGACCGGCTCGGCGCCGCCGAATCCGAGACCGCGGCCTTCCGCTATCGCGGCCGTGGCTGG
This sequence comes from Paracoccaceae bacterium, assembly GCA_003550665.1. GTDB lineage: Bacteria > Pseudomonadota > Alphaproteobacteria > Rhodobacterales > Rhodobacteraceae > Alkalilacustris. The sequence goes on from PUKW01000025.1 coordinate 3,053, forward strand.
CCGGGGCGGGCGACGGCGCGGCTGCGCGGCGGGGCGGAACGCTCGATGAGCTACCATGACAGCTGGGGCGGCGTGCTCTCGCGCCATGTCCAGCACCGCTGCAAGATCTGCGCCGACGGTACCGGCAAGGCGGCCGATCTCGTCTGCGCCGATGCCTGGGAGTGCGACGATCGCGGCTACCCGATCTTCGACGAAAAGCCCGGCATCAGCCTGATCGTCGCGCGCACCGAGCGCGGCAGCACCCTGATGGAGGCCGCCGAGGCCGCCGGGCACCTGACGACGGCCGCCTTCGATCCGGCCGGGCTGGCGCGGATGCAGCCGGGGCAGTCCGGGCGCCGGCGCGCGCTCCTGGCGCGGCTGGCGGGGCTGCGCGTGCTGGGGCGGCCGGTGCCGCGCTACCGCGGGTTGCATCTGGCGGCGGCGGCGCGGCAGAATACGCTGCGCAGCAATCTGCGCAATTTCGCCGGGATGGTGTCGCGCGTGCTGCGCGGGCGCGTGTGACGGCACCGGACGGGGGGCCGCGGCGGGCACCGGGAACAACCCCGAAGTGTTTTTCCTTTGAATAAAACACCTCCCGCGTGTAAACGTTTTTTTAACCCTTGTGCCGGCACGCTCCGGGGGATCTTCTGGAGTTCGTGATGCCCGCTGTTCTGGTGACCGTGGTAACCCTATCCGGCCTGTTCGGCGCGGCGGCGGGGGTGATCGTGGGCTGGCCCTGGTATGCGGTGGGGCTGACCTATCTCGGCGCGGCGATCGCCGGCGGCCTCGCGACGCTCGGCGTGCTGCTGCTGTGCCCGGATCGCTCGGCGCAAGACGACGACCGGCGCCGCTGAGGCTCACAGCCGCGTGCGCAGCCAGCCCAGGAAGGCGCGGTCCGGCGCGCGCAGCCTTGCGCGGCCCGAGCGCGCCCAGAACCCCTGCCATTCGGCCAGTGCGGCATGCACGTCGCGCCCCGGCGCCATCGCGCGCGCCTCCTCGAGCGCGGCCTCGGAGACCACCGGCGCCTCGCCGGGCGCGATCACCGGCGCGCGGGCGCGCACGCGGATGATGTCGCCGGGTTCCTCCTCGAGGGTATAGTCGGGCAGGTGATCGGCGGCGATCATGTCGCGGATCATCGCGCGAAACACCCGCCGCGGGCTGGCCGAGCCCGATTTGCGGTGCAGCACCTCGAGCGAGACGCGCCAGTCGGGCTGACGGCCGCAATGCTTGCGCGCGATCTCGTAGACGCGCCGCTCGAGCGGCTTGCGCAACCGGAAGTAATCGCGTGAGAGTGTGAGCACCGATTTCGCCAGCACCGCGCGGTAGAGCCAGTCCGACAGCTTGACGCGCACCGACTCCATGCGCCCGCTGGTCGAGCGTCGGCGGATCTGCCAGCTCTCGATCAGGCCAAAGCCGGTGGTGACCTCCTCGCCGCCGGTCGTCAGGTTGGTGGTGATGCGGGTGCCGGCGAGACGCTCGAACGCCTCGCGCAGCCGCTTGTAGCCGTCGCCCGAGGTCTCGCGGTTGGTCGCCACGAGCAGGTCATGCGCCTTCAGATGCAGCACCTGCCCCACCGCGCGCCCGGCATTGATCGCCGCCATGAGCTGACTGATGCAGTAGATCAGGATATCCTTGTCATGGATCGTGGCGAGCCCGCGCATCGAGGGGGTGATCTGCACCTCCACGCCGTTATGGCTGTAGGTCAGGATCCGCCGGTCGGGCTTGGTGGCCAGCGAGAACATCGGATGCTCCATCGAGGCGAGATCATCCTTGGGCAGCGCCCCGAAGAGATCGCACACGAAGAAATCCGCCGTGGGATGGCGCTCGGGCAGAAGCCCGTCGCCGCCTGATCCGGTCCTGCTCATGCCCCTGCCCCGCGGGCTTTTGCGCCCGACTCGTTTCGTGGCTTCAGTGACACCCAGCCTAAAGTTATCCACAGCCCGCGTCCATCCCGACGCAGCGCCGCAACGGGGGATCGGAATCGCATCAGCGTGGGAGCAGAGTCGCCGCAACGTGGCTTCAGAGTCGCCGTGCCCCACTTCGTAGCACGCAGCTCATTGAAACGCAGCCATTTTCCATGATCCCCGCGGCTCCTTAACAGTACTACTAACAGCTATTAACAGGCGATTTTTTTCGAGCAACCGCCCGGAGCACAGCTTGAAGCGCTGAAAATGCAATGAAAAGCAAGGGTGTGTGCGCATCCGCTTTGCATGTGCGCCGATTTCGCGTATGTTACCCAAAAGAGCGCACACAAGGCAGAACGCATGACAGGCGACAGCTCCCCCCCGCCCTATTTCAATCTCGA
>PUKW01000242.1 GCA_003550665.1 Paracoccaceae bacterium
AGGGGATCAGCGCCCCGTCCACCGTCCCGCGCGAGAGCGCCTGCGGCAGCTCCGGCACCGGCATCGAGACCGGGTTCGCCCCGAACGCCTCGATCGCCCAGGAGCCGGTGCGCGTCGGGATGCGCAGATCCATGCCGTCGAGATCGTCGGGATGGCGCACCTCGGTGTCGCGCATATGGATCGCCTGGCCGCCATGTGTGTGCAGGAACATCACCTCGACGCCGCCGTATTCCTCGGCGAGATGTTCGTCGAACATGTCGTAAAGCGCCATGTTGGCGGCCACCGCGTCGTTTTCGAAGACGGGGGGCAGCTCCATCACCTCGGTGCGCGGGAACAGCCCCGGCGTGTAGCCGTTCACCGTCCAGATGAGATCCACCACCCCGTCGCGCGCCTGGCTGATGAGTTCGGCCGGGCCGCCGCCCAGCGTCATGCTCGGATAGATCTCGATGGAGACCTGACCGTCCGAAAGCTCCTCCACCCGCTCGGCCCAGGGCACGAGCATCTCGGTATGGGCCGGCGCGCCCTCGCCGAGGAAGTGATGCAGGGTGAAAGTGTGCTCCTGCGCCAGCGCCGAACCGGGCAGCGCGATCGCCAGCGCCGATGCCGCCACGCAAAGCCTTTTTCTCGCGGATGCGCGCATGTCGTCCTCCCTCGCTATGCGTCCAACCTCTCCCCGTTTAACGCAATCCGCAACCGTTGCAAAGGCAACGTTCAAGCTTGAATGACCGGATATCTGCGCTGCGCAGCGCCTCCCGCGGGGCATCAGGCCCCGCTCACCGCGCGCTGTAACGTGCGAGAAAGGTCGCCACCGCGCCGTCGATCACCCGCTCGATGCGCGCCGGCTCGATGCTGTCGCTCATGCCGCAGCTCATCCGCGCAAAGAGATCGGCCTTGCTCAGCTCGACGAACTGATCGGCGGCGAGCGCGATATCGTCGATCGCGAGCCACCCCGCCGCGCAGGCCGCCTCGAGATAGGCGCCGATGCGGTCGCGCGCCATCTTCGGACCGCTGTCGTAGAAATGGCGCCCGAGTTCGGGAAAGCGCCGCGATTCGGCAACGCAGATCCGGTGCATCGCCTGTCCGAACTCGGAGAGGTAGAAATCTATCATCCGCCGCGCGGCCGCGCGCAGCACGGTTTCGGGCGCGGCGGCGGTGTCGGTGAGCTCGATCGCGGCATCCGCCTGGCGCAAGCATTCGATGCGCACCACCTCCACGAAGAGCAGCCGCTTGTCCGGGAAATAGCTGTAGAGCGTCGCCTTCGAGACCCCGGCGCAGCGCGCGACCTCATCCATGCTGCCGCGCTCATAACCATCGGTCATGAACACCTCGCGCGCCCCGTCGAGAACCTGCTCGAACTTGCGGCCCCGCCGGATCCCGCCTGCATGCGCCGCTGGGATCTGATCCTCCATCGCGCCATTCTAAACACCCCGGTTCACTTCGGGCAAGCGCTGGCGGCAAGCGGCGTCGCGTGCTAGCGGCTGGGCATGATCGACGTCTTCCTGCAGACGCTGCCGTTTTTCGCGCTGGTCGGGATCGGCTACGGGGCCGGGCGGTCCGGGATGTTCAGCGCGGCGGCGACCGATCACCTGACCAGGTTCGTCTTCTATTTCGCGCTCTCAGCGCTACTGTTTCGATTCGCGGCGACCTTGTCGGTGGGCGAGATCTTCGATCCGCGCTTCGTGGCGGCGTATCTTCTGGCGAGTGTGGGGCTCTACGTGGTCGCGATGGGCGTGGCGCTGATGCGGCGGCGGCCGATGGTCGAAGCGGCGATGGAGGCGCAATGCGCCGTGATCGGCAATACCGGCTTTCTCGGCGTGCCGCTTCTGGTGGCCCTTCTGGGCGAGCGGGCGGCGGGGCCGGTGCTGATGGTGCTGACCATCGATCTCGTCGTCTTCGCGAGCCTGATCACCTTGCTCGTGACATGGGCGCGGGCGGGGCGGCTTTCGCCGGATCTGCCGGGGCGGCTCGCGCGCGGGCTTCTGGCCAATCCGATGGTGGTGGCGGTGGCGCTGGGGCTGGGCTGGTCGGCCACGGGGATGACGCTACCGGGGCCGGCGGATGACACGCTCGCGCTGCTCGCGGCGGCCGCAACGCCGGGCGCGCTCTTCGCGATCGGGGCGTCGCTGGCGACGAAGGCGGCCGAGCGGCTGACCGTCGCGGGGTGGCTGGCCTTCGCCAAGCTGGTGCTGCATCCCGGCGCCGTGGCGCTCACCGCACTGGTGATCTTCGCGGTGGAGCCGGGCGCGGCGGGGGTGATGATCGCGGCGGCGGCGCTTCCGGTGGCGGGCAATGTCTACATGCTCGCGCAGCATTACGGCGTCGCCCCGCAGCGGGTGTCGGCCTCGATCCTGCTCTCGACGGCGGCGGCGCTGGTGACGGTGCCGGTGGTGATTGCCCTCGTTTCGGGGCTGTGACAGGTTTGCCGGCGGAGGAGATCCCGATGATGCGCCCGGCGCGGCCATGACCGTCATCCATGTCGATGCCGATGCCTGCCCGGTGAAGGCCGAGGCCGAGCGGGTCGCGACGCGTCACGGCGTGCGGCTCTACCTCGTCTGCAATGGCGGGCTGCGCCCCTCGGCCAACCCGCTCGTCGAGGTGATCTTCGTCGATGCGGGCGCCGATGTCGCCGATCAGTGGATCGCCGCGCGCGCCGGGCCCGGCGACATCGTCGTGACCGCCGACATTCCGCTTGCGGCGAAATGCGTGGCCGCCGGGGCGCGGGTCATCAATCACGACGGCGCCGCGCTGACCGAGGCCAATATCGGCGAGCGGCTCGCCACCCGCGATCTGATGGCCGATCTGCGCGCGGCGGACCCGTTTCGCGCCGGCGGCGGGCGCGCCTTCGGCAAGGCCGATCGCGCGCGCTTTGCCGACGCGCTCGAACGCGCCGTACAGGCCGCGCGCCGCGAGACCGGGCCATGACCCTCGCCGTGAGCCGTGCGGCCAACACCGCCGGGGTGCTGTGCGTGATCGCCGGCACCGCAGCCTTCACCGTCAATGACGCGGCGGTGAAGTTCCTCTCGGACGGTTATGCGCTGCACCAGGTCGTGCTGATGCGCAGCCTCGTCGCGCTCGCCGTGATCGGGGGGGTGATGCTGCCGCTGGCGGGGGGGCTCGATGCGCTGCGCACCCGGCGGCCCTTCGCGCACATGCTGCGCGGGTTGTGCGTGGTGGTGGCGAACATGTTCTTCTTTCTGGCGCTGGCAACGATGCCGCTTGCCGACGCCACCGCGATCCTGTTCTTCGCGCCGATGCTGATCACGGTGATGTCGGTGCTGTTTCTCGGCGATCCGGTGGGGCCGCGGCGATGGGCGGCCGTCGTGGTCGGGTTTCTGGGGATCGTGATCATGCTTCGCCCCGGCGCCGAGGCGTTTCAGCCCGCCGCGATCCTGCCGGTGATCGCCGCCTTCGGCTATGCCGGGCTGAGCATCGTCACCCGCGTCATCGGCAGCACCGAGCGCGCCGTCACCATGGCGTTCTATATCCAGATCACCTTCCTGTTCGTGAGTATCGCGATGGGACTCGCTGTGGGCGATGGCCGCTTCGAGCAGCCCGAGGACGCGACGCTGGCCTTCCTGCTGCGCGAATGGGTCTGGCCGCCGGCCTCCGATATTCCGGTGCTCGTCCTGCTGGGCCTGTCGAGCGCGGCGGGCGGCTATTTCATCAGCCAGGCCTATCGCCTCGCCGAGCCATCGCTCGCGGCGCCGTTCGAGTATGTCTCGATGCCGCTCGCAATCGTTATCGGGGTGATCGTGTTCGCCGAATGGCCCGATCTCGTGGCGTGGATCGGCATCGTGGTGATCTGTGGTTCCGGGCTTTATCTCTTCTGGCGCGAATCCGTGCAGGGGCGCGCCGACCGCCCCGGCCACAAGATGCGCTGAGACTTTCGCGGCGCGGCGCGGCGCGCTATCACTGGCCGCAGGAGGGCCCATGCCGCGCATCGACGCCGTCATTCTCGATATCGGCAATGTGCTGATCGACTGGAACCCGGAGCGGTTCTACGACGCCGCCCTCGGCCCCGCCGCCCGCGCGCGGCTCTTTGCCGAGGTCGATCTGCACGCGATGAACGCCGCCGTGGATCGCGGCGCCGATCTCGACGCCGAGGTCGAGGCCCTGGCCACGCGCCATCCGGGCTGGGCCGAGGCGATCCGGTTGTGGCGCGACCGCTGGCTGGACATGGCCTCGCCGGAAATCGCGCATTCCGTGCGGCTGATGCACCGGCTGCGCGCGCAGGGTCTGCCGGTCATCGCGCTGAGCAATTTCGGCGTCGCGCCATTCGAGATCGCGCGCCGGGCCTATCCGTTTCTCGACGATTTCGATGCGCGCTTCATCTCCGGCCATCTCGGCGTGATGAAGCCCGAGCCCGAGATCTATGCCCGGCTCGAGGTCGATACCGGCCTCGCGCCCGACCGCCTGCTGTTCACCGATGACCGCGCCGACAACATCGCCGCCGCCGATGCGCGCGGCTGGCACACGCACCGCTTCACCGGCCCCGAGGGCTGGGCGGCGCGGCTCGCGGAGGAGGGACTTGTGAAGGAGAACACAGCATGAGCATCGCCATCATCGGCCCCGAGGCCGAAGCCCGGCTCGACTGGATCGCGCTGACCGACGCCTTCGCCGACGGCCACCGCAAACCGCGCGCCGAGATCGGCGATACCTTCCTTTATCGCGGCTCGGACACGCTGCTCTCGCGCGCCGCCTGGATCGACGGGATGGGCATGGCGGTGAAGTCCGCAACGATCTTTCCCGCCAACCCCGAGGCCGGGCATCCGCGCATCAATGGCGGGGTGAGCCTGTTTTCGGACGCCACCGGCGCCTTCGAGGCGCTCGTTGATTTTCATCTCGTCACCAAGTTGAAGACCGCGGGCGACAGCCTGCATGCCGCGCGGCTGCTGGCGCGCCCCGAAAGCCGTGCGATCACCATCGTCGGGGCGGGCACCGTCGCGCGCTCGATGATCGAGGCCTATTCCGCCGCCTTTCCCGGCGCGCAGTTCACCGTCTGGAACCGCTCGGCGGGCGCGGCGGAACGGCTCGCCGCCGAGCGGCCCGATGTGAGCGCCAGCGCCGATCTCGAAGCGGCGGTGCGCGGGGCGGAGATCATCTGCACCGCGACGATGGCGACGACGCCGCTGATCGCGGGCGCGTGGCTGCAGCCCGGCCAGCATCTCGATCTCATCGGCGCGTTTCGCCATGACATGCGCGAGGTGGACGACACCGCCCTGCGGCGCGCGCATCTCTTCGTGGACAGCTTCCAGACCACGCTCGATCATATCGGCGAGCTCAAGATCCCGCTCGCCGAGGGGATCATCCGCCGCGAGGATGTGCGCGCCGATTTCTACGACGTGGCCGATGGCCGCTTCGCGCGCCCCGACCCGCAGGCGATCACCATCGCCAAGAACGGCGGCGGCGCGCATCTCGACCTGATGACGGCGCGCTACATCCTGGAGGCCGCGCGGAGCTAGAGATTATCCTCGAAGCGAAATCCCGTCGGGATCGCATCGCGCCCCTCGAGGATCAGCTCGGCCATCACCGTCGCGACCTTCGGCGCCATGCCGAAGCCGATCTTGAAGCCGCCATTGGCGACGTAATCGCCCTCCGGCAGCCGCCCCAGCATCGGCGCGCGCGAGCGCGCCCGCGGCCGCAGCCCGGCCCAGCGTTCCAGCACCGGCGCCCCGGCCAGCCCCGGGCAGGCCGCCACGGCGCGGGCATGCACCGCGTCGAGCTGCACATCCGTGGCGGCGGGGTCGTCGAAATCGCGCTCACTCGTCGAGCCGATCGCGGTGGTGCCGTCGGCGTGCGGCACGATGTGCAACCCGTCCGCATAGAGCTGCGGCGCGGCGCGCGCATCGAAATCGAGCAGCAGCGCCTGCCCCTTCACCGCCGCGCCCACGGCCCGGTCCCGCCCCGCCGACAGCGCCGCGAGCCCATCCGCGCCGGTGGCCCAGACCACCGCGCCGTCGCGCGGCGCCGCGCCCCCCTCGATCACCGCACCGCCCAGCGCGCGCAGCGCCCCAGCCAGAGCCATGAGGCTGCGGCGCGGATGGAGGCGCGCGCTCAGCGTGTCATGCGCGAACAGCCCCGTGGGGCTCACCGCCGCCCAGCCCGGCGCGTCGGTCACCGTCCAGCGCGCCCACTCGGGCCAGTGCGCCCGCGCCGCGTCGGCCCGCTCCCGCGCCGCCGCCACGGCGCGCGCATCGGCCAGCGGCTGCACCCGCCCGATGCGCGCATGGCCCGGATCGACGCCCGACAGCCGCGCCGCCTCAGCCCAGAACGCCCCGGCCATCACGAGGCTGTCGAGCTGAAACGCCTTCTTGTCGTTCCAGGGCGCGGGCACATGGGGCGCGAGCGCGCCGACGATCCCGCCGCTCGCCCCCGCGCCGATGCGGTCGCGCTCGATCACCTGCACCGAAGCGCCGCGCCGGGCGCACTCATACGCCACCGCGAGCCCGAACACCCCGCCGCCCATCACCGTCACGCGCGCCATTGCCATTCCCCGCGGCCTTGCCCATGGTCGCGCCGATCTAGAGCAACAGGCGGGCATGAACCAGAGCGCGGAACTTGACTGGAGCGAGGGCATCGTGCCCGTCTCGGTGCGGTTCGCCGACAGCTACTATAGCGGGCGCGACGGGCTTGCCGAGGCGCGGCATGTCTATCTCGCCGGCAACGGGCTGCCCGAGCGCTTCGCGCCCGGGTTTCGCATCGCCGAGCTGGGCATGGGCACGGGGCTCAACCTGCTCGCGGCGCTGATCGCCTGGCGCGGGGCCGGGATCGGGGGCAGGCTGCGCTATACCGGCTTCGAGGCCTTCCCGATGGACGCCGCGTCGATGGCGCGCGCGCTCGGCGCGTTCCCCGAGGCGCGTGCCGCGGCCGATCCGCTGCTCGATGCCGCCCGGCGCGGCGCCACCCGCATCGAGACGCAGGACCTCGAAGCCGAGATCATCCTCGGCGATGCGCGCGAAACGGTGCCGCGCTGGCCGGGTCGCGCGGATGCGTGGTTTCTCGACGGCTTCGCCCCGGCGCGCAATCCCGAGATGTGGGAGCCGGCGCTGCTCGCGGCGATGGGCGCGCGCACCGCGCCGGGGGGCAGCTGCGCGAGTTTCACGGCGGCCGGGCATGTGCGCCGGGCGCTGGAAGGGGCGGGGTTCGCCGTCACCCGCGCGCCGGGCTTCGGGCGCAAGCGGCACATGACGGCGGGACGGCTGCGATGATCCGGCAGAACACGCAGCTCGGCATCTGGCTGATGATCACAACGACGCTGATCTTCGCAGCACAGGACGGCATCTCGCGCCATCTCGCCGGCGAGTACAACGTGCTCATGGTGATCATGATCCGCTACTGGTTCTTCGCGGCCTTCGTGATCGCGGTCGCCACGCGCCAGTCCGGCGGCATCCGCCACGCCGCCGCCACGCGCCAGCCCTGGGTGCAGGGGTTTCGCGGCGTGCTGCTCGCAACGCAGATCTGCATCATGGTGCTCGGCTTTACCTATCTCGGGCTCGTCGAGAGCCACGCGGTGTTCATCGCCTATCCGCTCCTGATCGCGGCGCTGTCGGGGCCGGTTCTGGGCGAGCATGTGGGCTGGCGGCGCTGGGCGGCGATCGCGGTGGGGTTCGTGGGAGTGCTGATCATCCTGCAGCCGGGGCTGCGGGTGTTTCAGCCCGCCGCGTTGCTGCCGCTCATGGCGGCGTTCATGTTCGCGCTTTACGGGCTGCTCACGCGCTATGTCGCGCGGCTCGACAGCGCGGCGGTGAGCTTCTTCTGGACCGGCACTACGGGGGCGGTCGCGCTCACCGTCGTCGGCGTCTGGGCGTGGGAGCCGATGACGGCGCCGGACTGGGGCTGGATGGCGCTGTTGTGCGTGAGCGGCGCGCTCGGGCACTTCACGCTCATCAAGTGCTACGAGGTCGCCGAGGCGAGCGCGGTGCAGCCCTTCGCCTATCTGCAGCTCGTCTTCGCCTCGGCGGTGGGCATCACCGTCTTTGACGAGGTGCTGCGGCTCAACGTGGTGCTGGGCGCGGCCGTGGTCGCGGCGGCGGGGCTGTTTACCCTGTGGCGCGCGCGCCAGCGCGGGCAGTGATCAGCTCTCGCGCAGGGCGCGGCGGATGATCTTGCCCGTCGCCGTCATCGGCAGGCTGTCGCGCGGGGTGATGCGTTTCGGGGCGACATGCGCCCCGACCCGCTCGCGCACCCGGGCGGTCAGCGTTGTGGCAAGCTCGTCCGACCAGCCCGCCCCCTCGCGCAGCACCACGAAGGCATGCACCACCTCGGTTCGCACGGGATCGGGCACGCCCACGCAGGCGGCGAGCGCGATATCGGGATGGCCGGTGAGGCAGTTCTCGATCTCGGCGGGGCCGACGCGGTAGCCCGAGGAGGTGATCACGTCGTCGTCGCGCGCCACGAAGGTGAAGGCGCCGTCGGCGTCGCGCCGGCCGAGATCGCCGGTGCGCATCCAGCCGCCGGTGAACTTCGCCGCGGTTGCCTCGGGCCGGTTCCAGTAGCCCAGGAACATCGCCGGCGGCATGCCCCGCACCGCGATCTCGCCAAGCTCGCCATCCGCGCATTCCGCATCATCCACGCCGATCACGCCGACATCGAAGCCCGGCGTCGCCCGCCCCATCACCCCGGGGCGCGGCGCGAACAGCGATGCGCAGCTCGTGACGACGAGGTTGCACTCGGTCTGGCCGTAGAACTCGTTGATCGGCGCGCCCAGCGTCTCGCGCCCCCAGGCGAGCGTGTCGTCGCCAAGGCTCTCGCCGCCCGAGCCGATGGAGCGGATAGCGACGCCCGGCGGCACCGTCGCCTGGCGCATCAGCCGCAGCGCCGTGGGCGGCAGGAAGAGATTGCGCACCCCCTGCGCCGCGATCAGCCGGTAGGCCGCGTCGGGGTCGAACTTGCGCATCCGGTGGCTGACGAGCGGCACCCCGTAATGCAGGCAGGGCAGCGCCATGTCCATCAGCCCGCCGATCCAGGCCCAGTCCGCCGGCGTCCAGCCGACATCGCCGGGGCGCGGGAAGAATTCGTGGTGCAGCTCGATGCTCGGCAGATGGCCGGCGAGGAAGCGATGCGCGTGCAGCACCCCCTTGGCGTCGCCGGTGGTGCCGGAGCTGTAGATCATCACGGCCGGGTCCTCGGCGCCCACCGCGGCGGGGCGGGCAAGCGGCGCGGCGGCGGCGATCTCGCGCCAGAAATCGCGCACCGGATCGGGCGCCTGGGTCGTGCAGTAGATCTCGGCGAGCTCGGGCAGATCACCCCGCAGCGCGGTGATCTTGTCGAGATTGGGCGCATCGGTCACGAGCATCCGCGCGCCGCTGTCGCGCAGGCGGTATTCGATCGCGTCGGGGCCGAAAAGCGTGAAGAGCGGCAGGCTGATCGCGCCGAGCTTCATCACCGCAAAATGCGTGATCAGCACCTCGGGCCCCTGCGGCAGATAGACCGCGACCCGGTCGCCGCGCCCCAGCCCGCGCGCGGCCAGCGCAGTGGCTAGCCGGTCGGAGGCATCCCGAAGCTGTCCATAGGTATAGTGGCGCAGCGCACCGTCGACATCGACATCGATGAGCGCGCGCCGCTCCGGTTCGGCGCGCGCCCAGCTGTCGCAGCAGCTCTCATGGATGGTGAAGCCGGCCGGCACGTCCCAAGCGAAGTCCCGCCGCAGCACGGCCCAGTCGCGCGCCGCGGGCAGGACCCGCCGGGTCATGCCGCCCGGCCCCTCAATAGCCCACCATCACGCCGGGCAAGCCGAGGATGAGTTGCGGGAACAGCGCCAGCAGGATCGTCACCACCACGATGATCGCGCAGAACGGCAGCACCGCGCGGTAGAGATCGGTGATCTGCACGCTCGGCGGGGCGACGCCCTTCATGTAGAACAACGCGTATCCGAAGGGCGGCGTGAGGAACGATGTCTGCAGGATCACCGCCGTCATCACGACGAACCAGAGCTGATCGAGGCCGAGCTCGGCAACGATCGGCAGCATGATCGGGAAGCTCAGAAGCACGATCCCTGTCCAGTCGAGGAACATCCCGAGCAGGAACACGAGGATCAGCATCACGATCACCGTGCCCGTGGTCCCCCCCGGCACGGCGAGCAGGATGTCGCGGATCACGTCCATGCCCCCGCCGCGCGAGAACACACCGGTGAACGCCGTCGCCCCCACCAGCACGAACATCACCATCGCGGTGGTCTTGCTCGCCTCCATGAAGGTGACATAGCAGGTCTTCGGCGAGCGATCCCCGAAGATGAGAAACAGCACGAAGGCGAGGAAGGCGCCGATCGCCGAGGCCTCGGTGGCGGTGGCAATACCGGCGAAAAGCGAGCCGAGCACCCCGAGGATCAACGCCAGCGGCGGCACCACGTAGAGCGCGAGCATGCCCCAGAGCTGACCGGAGCTGTACTGCGCGCGCTCGGCGGCCTCGACGGGGGGGCCGTATTCGGGCTTGAAGAAGCACAGCACCAGCACGTAGAGCGCATAGGACCCCGCCAGCAGCAGCCCCGGCACGATGGTCCCCGCAAACAGCGCGCCCACCGACACGTCCGAATAGCTCGCCATCAGGATGAGCATGATCGAGGGCGGGATCAGGATGCCGAGCGAGCCGGAGGCCATGATGACCCCCGAGCTGAGCTCCTTGTTGTAATTGTAGCGCAGCATCGGCGCGAGCGCGATCATCCCCATCACCGCGATGGAGGCGCCCACGATCCCCGTCGTCGCCGCGAGCAACACCGACACGATCACCACCGTCAGCGCCAGCCCGCCGCGCAGCTGCGCCATCAGCAGCCGCAGCGTGCCGAACATCTTCTCGGTGACACCGGAATCGTTGAGAAACCGCGCCATCAGGATGAAGAGCGGGATCGCCACGAGGACATAGTTGTCCATCCCGCGGCCATAGATGTTGTTGATTATCGAGCCGAGCACCTGCGGCCCCGGCCCGAGATAGGCCGCCATCACCGCAACACCGCCGAGCACGAAGGCCAGCGGATGGCCCATGAAGAGCCCGATCATCAGGCCCGCGAACATGAAAAGCGTGAGGATTTCAGGGGTCACTGCGCATCCTCCCGCAACGCCACGATCGCGCGCAGGACGATCGCGACCGCCTGCAACAGGATCAACACCGCGGCGACCACGATCACCATCTTGACCGGGTAGACCGGGATCGAGACCATTCCCGGCGTCGTCTCGAGCCGCGAGAAGGAGCGCGCCGCGAAGGCCCAGCCGTAATTGAGCAGCAGGTAGATGAACGGCACGAAGAAGATCAGGTAGCCGAGCAGCTCGACGACGGCCTGGCGCTTGCGCGAGAGCAGCTGCTTGAGCACGTCGACCTCGACATGGACACGGTGGCGCAGCGCATAGGCCGCCAGCAGCATGAAATGCGCCCCGAACAGCATCTTGCTGACGTCGAAGGCCCAGTCGCTGGGCCGGCCGGTGGTATAGCGCAGCACGACGTCGTAGAGCACGACGCCCGCGATGAGCGCGATGAGCGGCGCGAGCAGGCGCCCGATCCACTCGTTTATCGTATCGATGATGTCAGCGATGGTCAGCATGAATCCGGTCAGGTTGGCGCCGCCGCCGCGGCTGTGGCGCGGCGCGGATCAGGGAACGCGAAAGCGGCCCCCGCGATGCATCGCGGGGGCCCGGGAGATGCTTACATGCACTCCTCGATCTCCTCGAGCGAGGGCAGGTTGTCCATCACCCGGCTCATGTTGAACGGCGCCGAGGCGTCGCGCCACACGGCGTAATCCTCGAGATAGCTGATCTGCGAGTGATAGATGCGTGCATGCATCTCGTCCTCGCAGGCACCGCGCAGGATCACCTCGTTGGTGACTTCCTGGACGCGCTCGAGGTCCTCGTCGGGCATGCGGTTCATCTCTACACCGGCGTCGAGGAAGTTGCGCGTGCCCTCGGTGGAGCCGCTCTCGGACCAGGCGATCGACCAGGCCATGGTGGCCTCGGCGGCCATCTTGAGCTTCTCTTGCGTGCTCTCCTCGAGCGCGTCCCACGCATCCTGGCTGATCATCACGCCGAAGACGCTCGCGGACTGGTGCCAACCCGGCACGGCCCAGTAATCGGCCACCTCGGCGAAGCCGGCCGCGTAATCGACGCCGGGGATCGCGAATTCCGCCCCGTCGACGACGCCGCGCTCGACCGCCTGGTAGATCTCGTCACCGGCGAGCGTGACCTGGCTGCCGCCGAGCTCCTCGAGCACCCGGCCCTGGTCGCGGCCCGCAAGGCGCAGGCGCAGCCCGTCGAGATCGTCGATGCTGGTGATGGGCGTGCGGCCCATGAAGCCGGACTCGTTATTGGTGATACCGTAGGGCAGATACACCATGCCGTATTCGCCGTAGACCTCCTGGTAGAGGTCCCAGCCGCCCCATTCCATGATCCAGTTGAGGTAGTCGACGGCGTTGAAAAGGCTGGTATGCGTGGCCAGCGGGGAGAAGGCGGGGCTGCGCCCGGCCCAGTAGCCCGGCCAGTCGCCGGCGGCTTCGATCGAGCCCGACTCGACCCCGTCGAACACCTCCGGCCCCGGCATCAGCGTGCCGCCGGAGCGGAATTCGATCTCCAGCTCGCCCTCGGTGATGCGGTTGACGTTCTCGACCCATTTGCGGTCGATCTCGATGAGCGCGATGCTGTCGGGCCAGGTGCTGGTCATCGTCCAGGTTTCCTGCGCGCTCGCTGCGCCGGCGCCGACCGCCAGAGCGAGGCTCGCGGTCATGGCTCCAAGCGGCAATCTGTTCAGTTTGGTCATTAGGGTCCCCCTGTTGACAGTCCTCCCCCCGTCCACATGGTGCTGACGGGGCGCGTGCGATGACGCTGCGAGAGCCTAGTAAAGCCCTGCCTAGCTGTCCACCTTCCACAGCGCCCGAGCGCGCCGGCTACGCTGCGTCACGGCGTGGAAATGCCGCGAAAATCCGGTCAAGTCTCTATAAATCAAGTGATTTTCAATTCTGCACAGATTGCGGGCGCCGCCGCGCCGCAGAATTGTTCAGCGTGCGCCGCATGACGGAAATATATTATATTCAGATACTTACGCCGCCGTATCCGTGCGCTGCCGATGGCGGCGCGGCATTACGAAGCGGGCGCGACAGGCGTGCGCCGGCGTGGCGGCGGGTCTTGTCAGGTCGCGCGGCGTCGGGTAACGCGGCGCGATCGGCAAGAAAGGGGTATTGCATGCGCACGCCTTGCATCATGGCACTCATCGCGATGCTCGCCGGCGCACAGGCCGGCGCGGCACAGGATCCGCTGTTCGACGCGCCCGAGAGGCTCGGGCCCACGACCGGCATCTTCGCGGTTCTGCCCGAAGTCGCGGGCCGGCACGAGACGACCCCGCTGCGCGAATTCCCGCGTGACAGCTTCACCCCCGCGCAGCTGAGCGACCTGCACGCGCACGGGCTGCGCACCGCCGACGAGTTGCTCGAGGCCGATCCCGAAGTGCTCGGCCAGATCCTCGAGATCGGCTCGCTGCGCGCCCGCGAGTTCCAGATCCGCCTCGGCGACGTGCTCGTCACCGGCGATTGATCTCGCGCACCGCCGCCAGCCCGGCGCGGTAGTCGGGATAGCGCAGCGCGACACCGAGTTCGCGCTTCAGGCGCGCATTGTCCACGCGCTTGGAGTCGGCATAGAAGCTGCGCGCCATGGGCGACATCTCGGCGCTGTCGAAATCCTCCTCCGGGGGCGGGTCCACGCCGAGAAGCTCGGCGGCATGGGCGATCACGTCCTGCGGCGGCGCGGGCAGGTCATCGCAGACATTGTAGGCCCGCCCGCCCGGAACCGGCGCCGCCATCGACGCGGCGAGCACCTGCGCGATATCGGCGACATGGATGCGCGAGAACACCTGCCCCGGCTTGACGATGCGGCGTGCCGTGCCCGCGCGCACCCGGTCGATGGCGCTGCGGCCCGGGCCGTAGATCCCCGCAAGGCGAAACACATGCAGCGGCACGCCGGCGCAGTCGCAGACCGCCTGCCAGCCCTGCTCCGCCGCGACGCGCCGCGCGCCGCGTTCGGTGGCAGGGGCAAGCGGGGCATCCTCGTCCACGAGCGCGCCGCCCTGGTCGCCGTAGACCCCGGTTGTCGAGAGATACCCGACCCAGTCGAGATGCCCGGCCCCCGCGATCGCGTCACCGAGCGCGGCGAGCACCGGATCGCCCTCCTGCGACGGGGGCACCGAGCTGAGCAGATGCGTCGCCGCAGCCAGATGCGCCGCGAGATCGGCGCCGGGCCAGACCACCGGCTCGACGCCCTCGCCGCGCAGGGTCCCGGCCTTCTCGGCGCTGCGCGTCGTCGCAATCACGCGCCAGCCGCGCGCCAGCAGAAGCGGCGCGAGCGCCCGCGCCGAATAGCCGTGCCCGATCGACAGCAGCGTGCCCGTCATCATGCCCTCCGAGATCATCCCCGCGCAGGAAACCCGTCCCGCCGCGGCGGTGCAACCCTGCAGGCGCATTTGCGCTTGCGAAGCGGCGCGCGCCGGTGCCACCTTGTGGCATGTCGCACGCGAACCCCCTTGCCAGCTGGTCCGACACCGCCCCGACCCTGATCGCCGTCGCCGCCGGGCGTGCCCCGGCCGAGCGCGTGATCCGGGGCGCGCGGCTCGTCAATGTCCATACCCGCGAGGTGCTCGAGGGTTGGGGCGTGGCGATCGCGGCGGGGCGCTTCGCCTATGTCGGGCCCGAGCCGGAGAGTTGCGCGGGCGCGGGCACCGAGATCATCGACGCAGGCGGGCGCTATCTGGTGCCGGGGCTGTGTGATGGGCACATGCATATCGAATCCGGCATGCTCACACCCGCCGAGTTCGCCGCCGCCGTGATCCCGCACGGCACCACTACGATGTTCACCGACCCGCACGAGATCGCCAATGTCCTCGGCCTGCGCGGGGTGCGGCTGATGCATGACGAGGCGCTGATGCAGCCCGTCAACATCTTCACCCAGATGCCCTCCTGCGCGCCCTCGGCCCCCGGTCTCGAGACGACCGGCCACGAGATCACCCCCGAGGACGTGGCCGAGGCGATGGGCTGGCCCGGCATCATCGGGCTCGGCGAGATGATGAATTTTCCCGGCGTGGCGGCGGGCGACAGCAAGATGCTCAGCGAGATCGCCGCGACGCAGCGCGCGGGCAAGACCGTGGGCGGCCATTACGCGAGCCCGGATCTTGGCGCGGATTTTCATGCCTATGTCGCGGGCGGGCCGGCCGACGACCATGAAGGCACGCGCGAGGCCGACGCGGTGGCGCGGATGCGCCAGGGGATGCGCGCGATGATCCGGCTCGGCAGCGCGTGGTACGACATCGAGGCGCAGATCACCGCGATCACCGAGCGCGGGCTCGATCCGCGCGGGATGATCCTGTGCACCGATGACTGCCATTCCGGCACGCTTGTCGAGGACGGGCACATGGACCGCGCGGTGCGCCACGCCATTGCCTGCGGGGCCGATCCGCTGGTGGCGCTGCAGATGGCGACGATCAACACCGCCACGCATTTCGGGCTCGAGCGCGAGCTCGGCGCCATCGCGCCGGGGCGGCGCGCGGATTGCCTGCTCACCAGCGATCTGCGCGCGCTGCCCGTCGAGGAGGTCATCGCGCGCGGCGTCACCGTGGCCGAGGGCGGGCGGCTCCTGGCCGCGTGTCCGCATCTCGACTGGCCGGCGGGTGTGCGCGCCACGGTGCACCTGGGCAAGACGCTGACCGCAGCGGATTTCCGCATCGCCGCACCAGCGGGCGCGGACCGGGTGCGCGCGCGCGTCATCGGCGTGGTGGAGAACCAGGCGCCGACCGAGGCGCTCAGCCGCGAGATGCCGGTCGAGGACGGCGCGCTGCACGCCGACCCGGCGCGCGACATCGCGCAGATCGCCCTCGTCGAGCGCCATCGCGGCACCGGCGGTGTCACCAATGCGCTGGTGTCGGGCTTCGGCTATCGCGGGCGCATGGCCGTGGCCGCGACGGTGGCGCATGACAGCCACCACATGATCGTGGTGGGCACCGACCCCGCCGAGATGGCGCGCGCGGCCAACCGGCTCGGGGAGGTCGGCGGCGGCGTCACCGTCTGGCGCGACGGGGCCGAGACGGCGCTCGTCGAGTTGCCCATCGCGGGGCTGATGTCGGACCGGCCCGCCGCCGAGGTCGCCGCGGCGGCCGCGCGCATGGGCGCGGCGATGGCCGATTGCGGCTGCACCCTCAACAACGCCTTCATGCAGCATTCGCTGCTCGCGCTGGTGGTGATCCCGGAGCTGCGGATCTCCGATCTCGGTCTCGTGGATGTCACCCGCTTCGCATTCACCGACCTCGTGGAAGGCCCCGCATGATCGATCCGACCCTGCCCGTGCGGACCCCGCCGAGCCGCGGCCCGGAAGCCTTCACCGACGCCGCCTCCGCCATCGCCCGGCTCACCGAGCTCTATGATGAGGCAGTGGGCTTTCTGACGGCGCGCTTTGCCGCCGCGCTCGACGGCACCGCGCCCGAGGCCCGCTACCGCGCCTTCTATCCGGAAATCCGCATCACCGTGACGAGCTATGCCGCGGCGGACAGCCGGCTGAGCTTCGGCCATGTCGCCGAGCCCGGCACCTATGCCACCACCGTCACCCGCCCCGAGCTTTTCGGCGCCTATCTCGAACAGCAGATCGCGCTGCTGATCGAGAGCCACGGCGTGCCGGTGCTGATCGGCCCCTCGGCCACGCCGATGCCGATCCATTTCGCCGTCGCCGCGCAGGCGCGCTTCGAGGTGCCGCAGGAGGGCGCGATGGGCTTTCCGCTGCGCGACGCCTTCGACGTGCCCGACCTGGCGACGACGAATGACGATGTCGTCAATGGCTACGGCGTGCGCGCGCCCGACGGCACCGGCCCGCTCGCGGCCTTCTCGGCCCAGCGCATCGACTATTCGCTCGCCCGGCTGGCGCATTATACCGCGACCGACCCGCGCCATTTCCAGAATTTCGTCCTGTTCACCAACTACCAGTTCTACGTGGACGAATTCGAGGCCTTCGGCCGCGAAGCCCTGCGCGACCCCGACAGCGGCTACACCGCGCTCGTCGGGCCGGGCGACGCCGCGATCACGGATGCGGACGCCCCCCTGCCCGGGCCCGGTCGCGGCCCGCAGATGCCGGCCTATCATCTCAAGCGCGCCGACGGGACCGGGGTGAGCCTCGTCAATATCGGTGTGGGGCCGTCGAACGCGAAGACGGCGACGGATCATATCGCGGTGCTGCGCCCGCATGCCTGGCTCATGGTGGGCCATTGCGCGGGGCTGCGCAATTCGCAGTCACTGGGCGATTTCGTGCTCGCGCATGCCTATCTGCGCGAGGATCACGTCCTCGACGACGATCTGCCGCTCTGGGTGCCGATCCCGGCGCTCGCCGAGATCCAGATCGCGCTGCAGGAGGCCGTCGCCGATGTCACACGGCTCGAGGGGTACGAGCTCAAGCGGATCATGCGCACCGGCACCGTCGCCACCATCGACAACCGCAACTGGGAGCTGCGCGATCAGTCCGGCCCGGTACAGCGGCTGTCGCTGTCGCGCGCCATCGCGCTCGACATGGAGAGCGCGACGATCGCGGCGAACGGGTTTCGCTTCCGGGTGCCCTACGGCACGCTTCTGTGCGTGTCCGACAAGCCGCTGCATGGCGAGCTCAAGCTGCCCGGCATGGCAACCGATTTCTACCGCCAGCAGGTCTCGCGCCATCTGATGATCGGCATTCGCGCGATGGAGGCGCTGCGGCGCATGCCCATCGAGCGCATTCACAGCCGCAAGCTGCGCAGCTTCGAGGAGACCGCCTTCCTGTGACGCCAAAAGCGCAGTTTTTAGGGGAAATGCCGCCGCGACCAGCGTGGTATTGTTGTGTTGCGGCGTACGATGCGGCTAGATGCGCCGCGCGGCCCCCACAGAGGGGCGGATGAAACGAGGAGACAGCGCATGAGCAAACCGATGACGAAGGCCGAACTCGTCGCCGCGATGGCCGAGGAGATGGGCTCCGACAAGAAGACCGCGAGCGCGGCGCTCGACGCGGTGACCGGCGTGATCACCCGCGAGGTCTCCAAGGGCGGTGCCGTGACCCTGCCCGGCGTCGGCAAGATCGCCTGCCGCGAGCGCCCGGAGCGGCTCGTGCGCAACCCCGCTACCGGCGAGCAGATCACCAAGCCCGCCGACAAGGCCGTCAAGATGACCATCGCCAAGGCGCTCAAGGACAGCCTCAACCCCTGATCCGCGGCTCGAGCCCGCACCACCCCGAAGGGCCGCCCCGGCGCGGCCCTTTGATTTTCCGGAGACCGGCTCATGGATCTGCGCGCCCTCGCGATGGGGCTCGCCTTCGCGGTCATGTGGTCATCGGCCTTCGCGTCGGCGCGCATCATCGTCGCCGATGCGCCGCCGATGGGATCGCTCGCGCTGCGGTTCCTGATCTCGGGGATCATCGGCGTGGCGATCGCGCGCGCGCTCGGTGAAAGCTGGCGGCTGACCCCGGCGCAGTGGCGCGCGACGCTGATCTTCGGGCTGTGCCAGAACGCGCTTTATCTGGGGCTCAATTTCATCGCCATGCAGACCGTCGAGGCCTCGCTGGCGGCGATCATCGCCTCGACGATGCCGCTGCTGGTGGCGCTGGTGGGCTGGCTGTTCTTTCGCGAATTCGTCCGCCCGCTCGGCATCTTCGGGCTCGCGGCGGGGTTTGCCGGGGTCACGCTGATCATGGGCGCGCGGCTCGGCGGCGGGGCGGATCTCGTCGGGGTGGGGCTGTGCGTGATCGGGGTGATGGCGCTGACCTTCGCCACCCGCGCGGTGCAGGGCGCCTCGGCGGGGGGCAACGTGATGATGGTGGTGGGGCTGCAGATGTTCGTGGGCGCGGCGATCCTCGCGGGGCCGGCGCTGGCCTTTGAGAGCCTCGATGTGCGCTGGAGCTGGCAGCTCGTCGCCGCCTTCGCCTATACCACGCTGGTGCCGGGGCTCGCGGCGACCTGGGTGTGGTTCTGGCTCGTGGGGCGTATCGGGCCGGTGCGCGCCGCGACGTTCCACTTTCTCAACCCGTTCTTCGGCGTGGCGATCGCCGCGCTCCTGCTCGGCGAGCGGATGGGGATTATTGATGCGATCGGCGTCGCGGTGATAATGGCCGGCATCCTCGCCGTGCAGCTCGCGCGTCAGCCGGGGCGCCCGCCACCGGGCTGAGACTTGCGCCGCGGCGCGCCCGCGTGAGACACCGGCCAACGACCCCGCCACCATGCCCACGGACCCTGCCATGGCGAAACAGTCGCGAAAACGCCGCGCCAAGGCGCCGCCCGAGCCGCCGATGCGGCGCGCGGTGCGCGGTCCGCTGCGCTGGATGCGCCGCTGGCTTCTGCGCGGGCTCGGCGCGGCGGTGGCGGTGATGCTGCTGCTGGTGTTGCTGTTCGCATTCGTCAACCCGCCCGGCGGCTTCTACATGCTCGGCGAATACCGCCGCACCGGTGCGATAGAACGCGAATGGGTCCCGATGGAGTCCATTGCCCCGGTCATGGCACGCGCCGCCGTCGCCGCCGAGGACGCCAATTTCTGCCTGCACTGGGGTTTCGACATGAACGAGATCCGCCACGCCATCGAGTCGGGCGGCACCCGCGGCGCCTCCACCATCACCCAGCAGACGGTCAAGAACGTCTATCTCTGGCACACCCGCAGCTGGCCGCGAAAGTCGCTCGAGGCGGTGATGACCCCGATGGTGGAGCTTTTCTGGTCGAAGCGGCGCATCCTCGAGGTTTATCTCAACATGGCCGAGTTCGATGACGGCGTGTTCGGCGTCGAGGCCGCCGCAGCGCATTACTACGGCACCAGCGCCGCCAACCTCACCGAAACGCAGGCCGCCCGGCTCGCCGCCATTCTGCCCAACCCCAAGGCGCGCAACCCTGCCAGCCTCACCCCGCAGCTGCAGAACCGCGCCGCCGCGATCCGTGACGGTGCGGCCACGATCCGCGCCGACAGCCGCGCGGCCTGCTTCGAGGATTGAAACCGCGCCCGCAGCGCGGCATTGAAGACAAAGCGCAACCGAAGGCCCGCCCCCGATGCTTCGCCTCTATCACGTCCCGCTCTCGCCCTTCTGCCGCAAGGTCCGCCTGACGCTCGCGGAGAAGAAGATCGAATGTGAGCTCGTCGAGGAGCGGTACTGGGAGCCGTCCACCGACTTCCTGCGCCGCAACCCGGCCGGCAAGGTCCCCGTGCTGCGCATGGACGGCCACAACATGCCCGAAAGCCAGGCGATCTGCGAATACATCGACACGCAGATCCCCGACCCCCGGCTCATCCCCGAGGATCCGCGCGCGCGCTACGAGACGCGCCGGCTCTGCGCCTGGTTCGACGACAAGTTCCACGCCGAGGTCACCGCGAACCTGCTTTACGAGCGGGTCAACAAGAAGCTTCACGGCCGCGGCTACCCGGATTCGCGCAACATCAAGACCGGCTCGGCCGCGATCAAGTTCCATCTCGACTACCTGGACTGGCTGCTCGATCAGCGCCGCTGGCTCGCGGGCGACGCGATGACGCTCGCGGATTTCGCCGCCGCGGCGCATCTGTCCTGTCTCGACTATATCAGCGATGTGGACTGGGACCGCTCGCAGAATGTCCGCGACTGGTATGCCAAGATCAAGTCGCGCCCGGCCTTCCGGCCGCTCCTTGCCGATCAGCTGCCGGGCTTTCCGCAGCCGGCGCATTATGCCGATCTCGATTTCTGACCCGGCCG
>PUKW01000028.1 GCA_003550665.1 Paracoccaceae bacterium
TGGTGGCCGCTGTGGGACTCGAACCCACACGCCCGAAGGCATCCGATTTTGAGTCGGGTCTGTCTACCAGTTCCAGCAAGCGGCCCGTCCCGAGTCATAGCCGCCAGCCCGGCCGCGCTCAAGGGCGGGCTGCAGCGGCTTGCGCCTGACAGGCGATGCGGTTTTGATGCGCGCGTGTGCGATGCGGGACGGGCGAATGCTGCGCGGGCTTTACGACTGGACGATTTCGCTGGCGCGCTCGCGGCATGCGCTCTGGGCGTTGGCCTTCGTCGCCTTCATCGAAAGCTCGGTGTTTCCGATCCCGCCCGACGTGCTGATGATCGCGATGATCATCGCGCGTCCGAGTCGCGCCTTCCTGATCGCCGCGGTGGCGATGGTTTCCTCGGTCGCCGGCGGGATGCTCGGCTACCTGATCGGTTACGGGCTCTTCGACACGGTGGGCCGGCCGGTGCTCCTGTTCTACGGCAAGGAGGACTATTTCGCCGAGTTCCAGATCCGCTACGCGGAATGGGGCGCCTGGGCTGTCCTGATCGCGGGAGTGACGCCGTTTCCCTACAAGGTCATCACGATCCTGTCAGGGGCGGCGCAGCTTTCGCTGCCGGTGTTTATCGTGGCGAGCATCCTGGCGCGGGGCCTGCGTTTTTTCATCGTCGCGGCGCTGTTGTGGAAGTTCGGCGCGCCGATCCGGGACTTCATCGAGAACCGCCTCGGACTTATGTTTACCATCCTGATGGTCGGAATTGTCGGGGGAGTCTTCCTTGTGAGGTATCTGTGACACGCGGATGGATGATCGCAGTTGCGGCGGCGGGCTCGCTCGGGCTTCTGCTCGGGGCGTTCGCGTTCCAGTATCTCGGCGGCATGGCGCCCTGCCCGCTCTGCATCTGGCAGCGCTGGCCGCATGTCGCGGGGGTGGCGGCGGCAATCGGGGCGTGGCTCGTGCCGGCGATCGTCTGGCCGCTCGCCGGGGCGGGGGCGATGCTCGTCTCGGCGGGGCTTGGCGGCTATCATACCGGGATCGAGCGCGGCTGGTGGGCGGGGCCCGATACCTGCGCGGGCGGCGGCAGCCTCAGCGGGATGAGCGGGGCGGAGCTTCTTGGCACCGACGGGCCCTCGGGCGTGGTGCTGTGCGACGAGGTGGTGTGGGAGATGCTGGGGCTGTCGATGGCGTCCTGGAACGGCCTTGCCTCGCTGGGGCTAGCCGCGCTGTGGCTCACGGCACTCGCCCGGGTCGCTCAGCGGGGCACACCGTAAAGCTGTTTGGCACGCTTTTCGAAGGCATACACGATTCTCTGCATCGCCTGGTTGAAGAATGTGCCGATCACGCGGCGAAGCATCGCGTTGCGAAACTCGAAATCGACCGAAAACGCCACTTCGCAGCCACCCTCGGCCAGGTCGCGAAACTCCCATCGGGCCTGCATGTGCTCGAACGGGCCGTCAATGTATTCGGTGTCGATGCGCAGCTTGTCCGGCCACAGGGTAACACGGCTGCCGAAGCTTTCGCGAAACACCTTGAAGGAGATCACCAGATCCGCCTCCATGGTCTCGCCCTGTTCGAAGGGCATGCGCTTGCGGATCCGCGCCGCCGCCGTCCAGGGCAGGAATTCCGGGTAGCGCTCCACGTCGGCGACGAGGTCGTACATCTGCTGCGCAGTGTATGGCAGCTTGCGTTTTTCCGAATGGGTCGTCATGAAACGGCCTGTCCTGTCCTGCCCGGTTGCGTCGCTTTTCACGGACGCGGCGGGCGAAATCAAGAGGCGCCCATGCCCGAAACCCCGTATGTCATCGACGAGATGATTTCGGCGAAGTCGATCGCGGCGCGTGTCGAGGCGCTGGCACGCGAGATCACGGCGCATTTCCACGACACCGAGAAGCTCGTCGTGGTCGGCCTGCTGCGTGGATCGTTCATCTTCATCGCGGACCTGGTGCGCGAACTCGACCTGCATGTCGAGGTAGATTTCCTCGAGGCCTCATCCTATGGCAGCGGCATGGTGAGCAACCGCGAGGTGCGCATCCTCAAGGATCTCAGCGGCGCCGTCGGCGGGCACGATGTGCTCGTGGTCGAGGACATCGTCGATACCGGCTTCACCCTGCATCATGTCATCAACCTGCTGCGCTCGCGCGGGCCGCGCCGGCTCGAATCCTGCGCGCTCCTGGACAAGCCGTCGCGCCGCGAGGTCGATATCCGCGCGACCTGGACCGGGTTCGAGATCCCGGACGAATTCGTCGTCGGCTACGGCATCGACTACGCGCAGTACAACCGCAACCTCCCGCATATCGGCAAGGTCCGCTTTACCGAGACATGAGCATCCGCTGGCTTCTCAGGGCGTATCGCTGGGTCCGCAATCCGCCGTCGCCGCTCAAGGTCAAGGTAGTGCTCGGGGTGATCGGGGTCGCGCTGCTGATCGGAGCGATCGAGCACTGGATCGGCTGGCCGGAATGGCTCACCCCCTCGAACGAGTTCCGGGGCCGCTGGCCGCGTTGAGCGGAACTCGGCGCGGGGTCGCGGCGATGCAGTCTTTGGCGTTTGCGTCGTGATGGGCGCGTGATACGCTTTCGCCATAGAAAACATGGAGACTCGCAATGAAATTCGCACGCATCGCCGCCGCCACCCTCGCTTTCGCCGCACTTGGCGCAGGGGCCGCCACCGCTGACGATATCGAGACCGCCGTCGAGGCCCGGCAGGGGCAGTTCAAGCTTTTCTCCTTCAATATCGGCCCGCTCGTGGAGATGGCGCAGGGTGATATCGAATACGACGCCGACACGGCCACCACCGCCGCGGAGAACCTCGCCAAGGTCACCACGCTGCAGCAGGACCGGCTCTGGCCCGAAGGATCGGACACCGAGAGCATCGATGATACCCGCGCGCTGCCGGCGATCTGGGAGGATCTCGACGACTTCGCCGACAAGCACGCCGCGCTCGGCGAAGCGACGGCCGAGCTCGAGATGGTCGCCGGCGACGGGCTCGACGAGCTGCGCGGGGCAATCGGCGCGGTCGGAAACGCCTGCAGCGCCTGCCACGACGATTACCGCGAGGAACAGTAAGCGCCGGGGCGATCCGCAATGCGACGGCTGGCGATCGCGGTCGTGCTCGTCATGGGGCTCGCCGGCGGGGGCTACTGGGGCCTGAGCGCCCCGATGCCCCTGCCATCCGGCGCGCTCGACGGGATCGAGGGCGATGCGGAGCGCGGCGAGGCGGTCTTCTGGGCCGCCGGCTGCGCCTCCTGCCATTCGGACGGCGAGGCCGAGGATGACGAGCGGCTCGTTCTCTCCGGGGGGCAGCGCTTCGAGTCTGATTTCGGCACCTTCGTCGCGCCCAATATCTCGCCCGATCCCGAGCACGGCATCGGCGGCTGGAGCACCGAGGATTTCGCCAATGCGATGCTGCGCGGCGTATCGCCGGACGGCGCGCATTACTTTCCGGCCTTCCCCTATACCAGCTATGCCAAGGCCGATCCCGAGGATGCCGTCCATCTCAAGGCGTTCATGGACACCTTGCCCGAGTCGGACCGCGCCAACGAGCCCAACGACGTCGCCTTCCCGTTCAACATCCGCCGCAATATCGGGATCTGGAAGCGGCTGAATCTCGATACCGACTGGGTGATCACCGGCGATCTGAGCGACGAAGCCGAGCGGGGGCGGTACCTCTCCGAGGCGCTCGCGCATTGCGCGGAGTGCCACACGCCGCGTGGCGCGCTCGGCGGGCTCGACACGGGGCGCTGGATGGCCGGCGCCGAGGATCCGTCCGGCGACGACCGCATCCCGGGGATCACCCCGGCGCAGCTCGACTGGTCGCAGCGCGAAATCGCGAGTTATCTCGAAATGGGCTTCACGCCGGATTTCGACACCGCCGGCGGCACGATGCGCGCCGTGGTCAAGAGTCTCGCCGAGCTTGATCAGGCAGACCGCGATGCGATGGCGGCCTATGTCAAGGAACTGCCCGAGGCGGAGTGATCAGCGCCGGCCGAGCCGGCGCTCGCGCTCGGCGCGCAGCTTCTCGAAATCCTCGCCGGCATGGTAGCTCGAGCGTGTCAGCGGCGTGGCCGACACCATCAGGAAGCCCTTGCCCCAGGCCGACTGCTCATAGGCGCGAAACTCCGCCGGCGGGACGAAACGGTGCACGGCGTGGTGCTTGGCGGTCGGCTGCAGATACTGGCCGATGGTCAGGAAATCGATATCGGCCGAGCGCATGTCGTCCATGACCTGCAGGACCCCCTGCCGGTCCTCGCCGAGCCCGACCATGATGCCCGACTTGGTGAACATCCCGGGATCGAGCTCCTTGACCCGCTGCAGCAGCCGCAACGAGTGGAAATAGCGCGCGCCGGGGCGCACCTCGGGATAGAGTCCCGGCACCGTCTCGAGGTTGTGGTTGAACACGTCGGGGCGCGACTCGACGACCGTCTCGAGCGCCGAGTCGGGGCATTTGAGGAAATCCGGGGTCAGGATCTCGATCGTGGTGTCCGGGCTGCGGTGACGGATCGCGCGGATCGTCTGGGCGAAATGCTCCGCGCCGCCATCAGCGAGATCGTCGCGGTCCACCGAGGTTATCACGACATGGTTGAGCCCCAGCTTCTCGACGGCCTGCGCCACGCGCCCCGGCTCGAAGGCGTCGAGCGCCTCGGGCCGACCGGTGGCGATGTTGCAGAAGGTGCAGCCGCGGGTGCAGATCTCGCCCATGATCATCATGGTGGCGTGGCCCTTCGACCAGCATTCGCCGACATTGGGGCAGCCCGCCTCCTCGCAAACGGTCACCAGCTTGTTCTCGCGGATGATCTCGCGGGTGTCCTTGTAGCCTTGCGAGACCGGCGCCTTGACGCGGATCCAGTCGGGCTTGCGCGGGATCTCGGTATCGGGACGGTGCGCCTTTTCGGGGTGGCGCTCGGCAGGGATGGTCAGGTCGCGGGGTGCCATGTCAGCGGGCCTCTCGTTGCGTCCCGATACACATAATCCGAAACCGTGCCGGTGTCCAAGCCGCGGGACGCGCCGCCGCAGGGGGCGGCGCGCGCCTCTCAGCCGATCAGCGGAGCGCGCCCGCCGTCGCGCGCGTCGTAATGCAGCCGCAGCCGCTGCAGTGCGATGCGCAGCACGATCTTGCCCGAGCGGGCCGACCAGCCCATGCTCTTCTCGGTGGTCTCGAGCCCCTCGAGATAGCAGCAGCACCGCAGGGCGACGTCGCCGAGCCCCGGCCCCAGATCGGCAAGTGCGGCCTGCACCCGCTCGCGCGCCGCGCGCGGCCCCTCGGCCGGGCCGCGCCCGGAGGCGAACCCGCCCCGGTCGCCCGAGGTCAGGACCCGGTCCCAGTTCTGCGCGACGCGCGGCCCCATCTGCGCGATCTCGAAATCCTCGCGCAGTCGCTCGGCGGCGCTGACCAGCTCGGGTTTGAGAAACGGCGTGCCGTCGCGATCCTTGCGCCGCGACAGGGCGGCCACGGGCGACTCGGCGAGATTGTAGCGCGGCCCCTCGCCCCCATCGGACGCGTCGTGGAGCCGGTGCTGTTCGGCGAAGGGGTCCGACCCGGCGGCCGACTGGCTCTGCGTCGCCAGGAGACGCTTGAGCGCCGCGCGGCCCGCCGCGGTAATCGCATAGGTCGAGACGCGGCCCTGCCGCTCGCAGGCGATCCAGTCCTTGAGGGCAAACGCCCGCGCCACGCCGCGATCGAGCACGGCGATGCGGAGCGGCTGCGGCCCTTCGCCGTGCTTGAGAACCGCCGCCTGCTCCATGTCGGCGCTGATCACCAGGATCGCGCCGGTTTCGCAGAGCCGCTGCAGGACGCGGCGCGCTTCGCTGGCGATCAGTGTTTCGTCGGTGGCGATATCGTGCTGTGGGGCGGAAACCATCATTCGCAGACCTTCCTCGCGCTGGGGAGATGGAGGCTCAGCGACGCCGCGCCGGCCAAGTGCGGCCAGCGCCTCGTCGAAAAGCGGATCGTCCCGACGGCCTTCGAACCGGCGAACATGGCGCAGCACGGTCGAGGCGTGACAGCCTTCGCGGCGCGCGAGCGCGCGCAGGGACAGCCCCTCCTCGGTATGCGACAGGTAGAGTCGCACCCCCTCGGGCACCCAGTCCGGCAATTGCCGCGTCGTGCGTGTCTCTGCCCCCATCGCCCTTCGCATCCTTCTCCAATTGCGCCCTGCGCCTTGATCGGCAGATACAACCCTGGGTTGTAATGGTTACCAGTTCGTTAAAAGCGTCGGTTTTCAGATAATTGTTGCAAAAACCTAAACTGATTTGAAACCACCGCGCGCTGAATGCGCTGCATCCGCAACACCCGCGCAGGTTGCGTCATGATCGCGGCACACATATCGGAGGATTCGAATGACCGACCTGAACGCCGCACTTGACGCCCTCACCCGCCCGCGCCTCATCGTTTCCGCAGCGCGCTTCGGCCTTGCGGAATACAATCGCGAGCGCAGCCTTGCCCGGCTGCTGCGCGAGGCGGTCGCGCCAAGCCCGCGCGCCGCGCTCGAGCGATTGTTGCAGATAGAGGCGCGAATCGAGCAATCGCGTTGCGCCGGCGCCGCCGATTACAGCGCGGCGCGCCATGTCGAGGTCATGATCGCGCTGATGGGCGAGGCGCGGATCCATCGCCGCGCCGCCCCGCCCGAGCCGGTCGCAATCGCTGCAGAGTGAGTCAGGCGAAGGCGTCCGGCATGGCCGCCTTGCGCGCGGCCACGAAGTCGCACAGCGCCTCCTGCACGCCGGGATCGAGCGCGGGCTGCTGATAGTCGTCGAGCATCTTGGCCACGCGCTCGGCCGCGAGCGCCTGGGTGTCGCGCGCGCCGGCCTCGTCCCAGGTCTCGAAGGGCTTGTAGTCAAGCAGGTCGCTGCGCCAGAAGGCCTCCTTGAAGTTCGCATGGGTGTGCGCGCAGCCGAGGTAATGCCCCCCGGGACCCACTTCGCGCAGCGCGTCCATCGCCTGGCCGGTCGCGCCCATGTCCACGCCGCGCGCGAGATGGTGCAGCGGGCCGAGCTGATCGGCGTCCATCACGAATTTCTCGAGGCTCGCCACCAGCCCGCCCTCGAGCCAGCCGCAGGAATGGAGCATGAAGTTCACGCCGGCGAGCAGCCCGACATTGAGGCTGTTGGCGCTCTCATAGCCCGCCTGGGCATCGGGCAGCTTGGACCCGTTGAACGCCCCGCCCGAGCGGTACGGCAGCCCCATCCGTCGCGCGAGCTGCCCGGCGCCATAGGTGATATGCGCGGCCTCGGGCGTGCCGAAGGTGGGCGCGCCGGAATTCATGTCAATCGAGGTGACGAAGGCGCCGAAGATCACCGGCGCGCCGGGCCGGACCAGCTGCGCATAGGCCACCCCGGCCATCACCTCGGCGAGCACCTGCGTCAGCGTGCCCGCCACCGTGACCGGCGCCATCGCGCCGCCCACGATGAAGGGCGAGAGGATACAGGCCTGCCCGGCGGCGGCATAGACCTCGAGCGCGCCCATCATCGTCGCGTCGAAGGTCAGCGGCGAGTTCACGTTGACAAGCGACGTCAGCACCGCGTTGCGCGCCACGAAATCCGCGCCGAACAGGACCTCGCACATCGCGACCGAATCGCGCGCGCGCTCGGGCTCCGTCACCGACCCCATGAACGGCTTGTCCGACAGCGTCATATGCGCGAGCAGCATGTCGAGATGGCGCTTGTTGACAGGCACATCGGTGGGCTCGCAGACCGTGCCGCCCGAATGGTGCAGCCATTTCGACATGTAGCCCAGCTTCACGAGCTTGTGGAAATCAGCGAGCGTGGCATAGCGGCGGCCATGCTCGAGATCGCGGATGAAGGGCGGGCCGTAGACCGGCGCGCAGACCATGTTGCGCCCCCCGATCTCGACACTGCGCGCGGGGTTGCGCGCGTGCTGGGTGAACTGCGCCGGGGCGCTCGCGGCAAGGCTGCGCGCAAGGCCCCGCGGCAGTCGCACGCGCTCGCCGCGGACATCCGCGCCGGCGGCGCGCCACCGCTCCAGCGCGGCGGGGTTTTCCACGAAGGCGACGCCGATCTCCTCGAGCAGGGTCTCGGCATTGTGCTCGATGATCTCGAGCGCCTCGCTGTCGAGCACCTCGAAATTCGGGATCCGGCGTTCGATGAAACCGGCGGTCTCGACGCTCACGGCGCTGCGTTCGGCGCGCCGCGCCGCGCCGCCGCCGCCGCGCCGCCCCTTTGTCGCCACATTGTTCATCTCGAACCCTCCATGATCTGGGTCAGGGCGAGTGATACCGCGTGCGCACGCCTCGTGGTGCCCGGTTTGCGCCATTTCAGGGCGCAAACCGACATCCACGCGCCCTGCCCTTGCGCGATGGACCGCCGCGGCCTAAAGCGCGCAGCATGACCCAAGCCCATGACCGCCTGCTCATCATCGATTTCGGCAGCCAGGTGACGCAGCTCATCGCGCGGCGGCTGCGCGAGCTCAACGTCTATTGCGAGATCCATCCCTACCAGAAGGTCGATAATGCGCTCATCGACGCGCTCGCGCCCAGGGCGGTGATCCTGTCGGGCGGCCCCGCCAGCGTGACCGAGCCGGGCAGCCCCCGCGCCCCGCAGCGCGTCTTCGAGCTCGGCGTGCCGGTGCTCGGCATCTGCTACGGCCAGCAGGTCATGGTCGCGCAGCTCGGCGGCGCGGTGGAGTCGGGCCATCACCGCGAATTCGGCCGCGCCTTCGTCGAGCCGACGCGCGCGCATGAGGAAGACAGCATCTTCACCGGCCTCTTCGCAGCCGGGCGCGAGGAAGTCTGGATGAGCCATGGCGACCGGGTGACCGCCCTGCCCCCCGGCTTCGAGATCTATGGCCGCTCGACGGGCGCGCCCTGCGCGATCATCGCCGACCCGGCGCGCAAATTCTTCGCGGTGCAGTTTCACCCCGAGGTCCACCACACCCCGAACGGGCGCGTGCTGCTGGCCAATTTCACGCGACTCGCCGGGTTCAGGAGCGACTGGACCATGGGCGCCTACCGTGCGGAGGCGGTTGCGAAAATCCGCGAGCAGGTGGGTGACGGCAAGGTCATCTGCGGATTGTCCGGGGGTGTGGACAGCTCGGTCGCGGCGGTGCTCCTGCACGAGGCGATCGGCGATCAGCTCACCTGCGTCTTCGTCGATCACGGGCTCCTGCGCGCGGGCGAGGCCGACGAGGTTGTGGGGATGTTTCGCGATCACTACAACATCCCGCTGATCCATGCCGACGAGTCCGAGCGCTTCCTCGGCGCGCTCGACGGCGTCTCCGACCCGGAGGAGAAGCGCAAGACGATCGGCCGGCTCTTCATCGAGGTGTTCGACCACCACGCCCGCGAGGTGGGTGATGCGCAATTCCTCGCCCAGGGCACGCTCTATCCCGACGTGATCGAGAGCGTGAGTTTCGCCGGCGGGCCGTCCGTCACCATCAAGAGCCACCACAATGTCGGCGGGCTGCCCGAGAAGATGGGCCTCGCCCTCGTCGAGCCGCTGCGCGAGCTGTTCAAGGACGAGGTGCGCGCGCTGGGCCGCGAACTGGGCCTGCCGGCGCATTTCATCGGCCGCCATCCCTTTCCGGGGCCGGGCCTCGCGATCCGCTGCCCCGGCGAGATCACGCGCGACAAGCTCGCGATCCTGCGCAAGGCCGACGCGATCTTCATCGACCAGATTCGCCGCCACGGCCTCTACGACGAGATCTGGCAGGCCTTCGTCGCGATCCTGCCAGTGCGCACCGTCGGCGTGATGGGCGACGGGCGCAGCTATGATTTCGCCTGCGCGCTGCGCGCCGTGACCTCGGTGGACGGCATGACCGCCGATTACTACCCCTTCGGCCACGACTTCCTGAGCGAGACCGCGAACCGCATCGTCGGCGAGGTCGAGGGCATCAACCGCGTCACCTACGACATCACATCCAAACCACCGGGGACAATCGAATGGGAATGAATGAAGAGGTCCGCATCACCGGCCGGCTGATCTGCCCGCCGGACGAGCTCGAAAGCGTGCGCGCCGGGCTCGCCGATCATGTCCGGCTCAGCCGCGCCGAGCCCGGCTGCCTCGCCTTCGAGATCACCGAGGACACGAACGAACCCGGCGTCTTCTATGTCGCGGAGACCTTCCGGGACGCCGCCGCCTTCGAGGCCCACCGCGAGCGCACCGCCGCCTCGCCGTGGGCCGCGCTGTCGCGCAACGTCACGCGCGATCTCAAGGGTCTGCCCTAAGGGCGCGGCGCGGCCGGGCTTTCCTGACCGCGCCCGGCAGGATCGGGAGGCCGCCGTGTCGCAACAGGATCAGCCGATCAAGGCCGGGCTGTGGATGCTCGGCGCGATTGCATCCTTCAGCCTGATGGCCGTCGCGGGCCGCGCCGTGCAGGTCGAGTTCAACACCTTTCAGCTCATGGCGTGGCGCTCGGCGATCGGGCTGGTGATCGTGGTCGCGCTGCTGGCGCGCTCGAAGCTCGGCGCGGCACAGATCCGCACCCGCAAGCCCTGGCTGCATGTGCAGCGCAACATCTTTCATTTCGCGGGACAGAACCTGTGGTTCTTCGCGCTGATGATGATCCCGCTGTCGCAGCTCGTGGCGCTGGAGTTCACCAACCCGATCTGGGTCGCGCTGCTCGCGCCGCTGCTGCTCGGCGAGAAGCTCACGCGCCGGCGCATCGCGGCGATCGCGCTCGGCTTCACCGGGATGCTGATCGTGGCGCAGCCTGGCGCTGCGCCGCTCAATATCGGGCATGCGGCGGGGCTGCTCGCCGCGCTCGGCTTCGCGCTCAACACGCTCTACACCAAGAGCCTCATGGGCCATGACACGGTGCTGTGTGTGCTGTTCTGGATGACGCTGAGCCAGACGGTGATGGGGCTTCTGCTCGGCCTGCCCGGCGGCTTTCCGTGGCCCTCGCCGGCGCTGTGGCCCTGGATCCTCGCCGTGGGGGTCACGGGCCTGACGGCGCATCTGTCGCTGACGACGGCGCTGAGCTATGCGCCCGCGGCGGTGGTCGCGCCGATGGAGTTCCTGCGCCTGCCGGTGCTCACGGTGCTCGGCGCGCTCGTTTACGGCGAGCCGGTGATGGTGGCGGTGTTTATCGGCGGCGCGGTGATCTTCGCGGGCAACCTGCTCAACGTGATCGGCCCGCGGCGCTGAGGCTGTTGCATCGCTGCGACATTGGCGTGGCATTCTGAAATCGGCGCTTGCCGCGCGGGGTCGCGATGGGGCTTTCTTGACCGGCACGCCTGAGGCGGAGCCATGCACCGCATTCCACTCGCCGCCGCGCTGCTCGGGCTGAGCGGCACGGCCGCTTTCGGCGCCGGGGTCGAGCGCTCGCCCCAATCCGTCGGGATCCTGTTCGAGGAGGGCAATTACGGCGAGGTGACCTTCGGCCTGCTGCTGCCCGACGTCACCGGCACGGACCCGGCCGGCACCCGGTCCGGCGACATGGCCTCGAGCTTCACCAGCGCGAGGGTGGGCTTCAAGCTCGATGTCAACGACCGCTTCGACGCTGCGCTCATCATCGACGAGCCGATCGGCGCCGACACCGCCTACCCCTTCGGCACGGGCTATCCGCTCGAGGGCACGACCGCCACGCTCGACAGCGTCGGCGTCACCGGCATCCTGCAATACCGCTTCGACGATCGGATCAGCGTGCATGGCGGCGTGCGCAGCGTGCGCACCAGCGGCGGGGTGCGCAACCTGCTCGGCGTCTACGATCTCGATACCAGCCGCGAGACGGATCTCGGTTTCCTCCTCGGCGCGGCGTATGAAATCCCCGAGATCGCGCTGCGCGTGTCGCTGACCTACAATTCCGAGATCACGCATGACTTCACGGCAACCGAGACGGTTGGCGGCATCACGCAGCCGCAGAGCCGCTTCTCCACCACAGTGCCACAATCGGTCAATCTGGAGTTCCAGTCGGGTATCGCCGAGGACACGCTGATCTTCGGCTCGGTGCGCTGGGTCGACTGGGCGGCCTTCGACATCACGCCGGACGCCTACACTGGTAGCGTCGATCCGGGCAACGCGCTCGTCGATTTCGCCGGCAGCGCCACGACCATCAATCTCGGCCTCGGCCGCCAGCTCAACGACAACTGGGCCGTCGCCGGCGCCGTGCATTACGACACCGGCACCGGCGGCGAGGCAGGCAACCTGCAGCCGGTGGACGGCACGCGCGGGGCGTCCGTTTCGGCGCAATTCACCGAGGGCGGCGTGCATATCGGCGGCACGCTGCGCTATGATCGCTTCGATACCGTCACGACCCGGCAGATCGGCGCCGAATTCGCCGACAACTCCGCCTGGAGCGGCGGGGTAAGCATCGGCTACAGCTTCTGATCACGGCGCGCGTCGGCAGGCTTGACCGCCCGCTGGCCGGGCGGTAACGGGCGCTGACCACAGGGAGCGGCCGATGTATTACCCGACGCCCGAGGATTGGAGGCAGACCGACGAGAAGCGCATCGCGCTGTTCGGCATGTCGGGGCTTGGCAAGACCCATGTATCGAGCCTGCTGCGCGGCTCGGGGCGCTGGTTTCACTACTCCGTCGATTACCGGATCGGCACGCGCTACATGGGCGAGCATATCGCCGACAACTTCAAGAGCGAGGCGATGAAGATCCCGCTCCTGCGCGAGCTGCTGCTGACGGACTCGGTCAAGATCGAGTCGAACATAACCTTCGGCAACCTCGCGCCGCTCTCGGCCTATCTCGGCAAGCCGGGCGATCCGGAAAAGGGCGGGCTGCCCTTCGACGAATACATCCACCGCCAGGAGCAGCACCGCGACGCCGAAATCGCCGCGCTGCTCGATACCACGGCCTTCATCGAGCGCGCGCGCCGGCTCTACGGGTATCCCAACTTCGTGTGCGACACCGGCGGGTCGATCTGCGAGGTGGTGGATCCCGAGGATGGCGACGACGCGGTGCTCTCGCGGCTGTCACGGTCGATGCTGCTGGTCTGGATCGAGGGCTCGCAGGATCACACCGAAGATCTCATCCGCCGCTTCGACCGCGCCCCCAAGCCGATGTATTACCGCCCCGAATTCCTGCGCGAGGTCTGGGACGCGTATCTTGCGGAAAACGGGTTGCGCGAGGAAGAAGTCGATCCCGACGCCTTCGTGCGCCTCGCCTATCGCCGCGCGCTCGAGGACCGCACGCCGCGCTACGCCGCGATGGCGCGCAACTGGGGCGTGTCAGTGCGCGCCGAGGATATCGCCAGGGTGCGGACCGAAGACGACCTCGTCACGCTCGTGGCGCGCGCCATTGAGGCCGCGTCCGCGAGGGGCTAGGTAAGGGCCGACCTGACGGAGACGCCCGCCGATGCCGATCACCATTCCCGAAAACCTGCCCGCGCATGACGTACTTACGCGCGAAGGGGTGATGGTCCTGTCGGATACCGAAGCCGCGCATCAGGACATCCGGCCGCTGCGCATCGGGCTGCTCAACCTGATGCCCAAGAAGATCCAGACCGAGACGCAGTTCGCGCGGGTGATCGGCGCGACGCCGCTGCAGATCGACTTTCATCTCATCCGCATGACCGAGCACCGCGCCCGCAACACCTCCGCCGCGCATATGGAGGCATTCTACCGCCCCTTCAAGGAGGTCCGCGACGAGCGCTTCGACGGGCTCATCATCACCGGCGCGCCGATCGAGCACCTGCCCTTCGGCGAGGTCAGCTATATCGACGAGCTGCGCGAGATCTTCGACTGGACGCAAAGCCACGTCCACGCCACCTTCGGCGTGTGCTGGGGCGGGATGGCGATGATCAACCATTTCCACGGGGTGCGAAAGCACCTGCTCGGCGAAAAGGCGTTCGGCTGTTTCCGGCATCGCAATCTCGACCCCGTCTCGCCCTATCTGCGCGGGTTTTCCGATGACTGCATCATCCCGGTAAGCCGGTGGACCGAGATGCGCCAGGCCGAGATCGATGCCGTGCCCGCGCTGCGCACGCTGCTGGGCAGCGCGCAGGTCGGCCCATGCCTGGTCGAGGATGCGCCGCACCGCGCGCTCTACGTGTTCAATCATCTCGAATATGACAGCGACACGCTGCGCGATGAATATGAGCGTGATCTCGCCGCCGGCATCCCGGCGCGCATGCCGGTCAACTACTTTCCCGATGATGATCCGTCGCAGGCACCGCTCAATCGCTGGCGAAGTCACGCACATCTTCTATATGGCAACTGGTTGAACCAGATATACCAGACCACGCCATATGATATCTCGCAGATCGGGCAGTAATCTCGGACTTGCCGCGGCGGCACTGGCCACGCTTGCGGGGTGCGCAGCGCTGCTCGACGGGCGCACGGAGCGGCGCGAGGCCCGCGCGGAGGCAACCTGGCCGCCGATGGGCGAGCGCGTCACGCTCGAGGACGGCACACGGGTGCACGCCAAGGTCGCGGGATCGGGCCCCGACCTGGTGCTGATCCACGGCGCGAACGGCAATCTGCGCGATTTCAGCTTCGACCTGATCGACAGGCTTGCCGAGGATTACCGCGTCATCGCGTTCGACCGACCCGCCTTCGGTCACAGCGACTCGATCGGTCCCGCCGATGTGAGCCCCGTCGCGCAGGCCGATGTCCTGATCGCCGCCGCGCGCGAACTCGGCGCCGAGCGGCCCATCGTGCTCGGCCACAGCTATGGCGGCGCGGTCGCGCTCGGCTGGGCGCTGCAGGCCGAGACGCCGCCCGCGGCCCTCACCATCCTGTCGGGGGCCTCGAATCCTTGGCCGGGCGGGCTCGGCTGGCGCTACCGGTTGACGACCGGGACCTTCGGGCAATGGGTGCTCAACCCGCTCGCCGCCGCCTTTCTCAGCCACACCCCGTCCGACAGCTTCGTCGAGACGATCTTTGCGCCGCAGGATGTCCCGGAGGGATACCTTGATCATGTCGGCGCGGGGCTCGCGCTGCGCCGCGAGACGCTGCGCGCCAACAGCCGGCAGATCCAGGCGCTTTCGGACCAGCTCGCCGCGATGTTGCAAGGCTACGGGAGCCTCACCATGCCCGTGGAGATCCTGCACGGCACCGACGACGAGATCGTCCCGCTCGAGGTCCATGCCGAGCCGCTCGCCGCGCAGCTTCCCGATGCGCGGCTCACGCCGCTCGCCGGGATCGGCCACATGCCGCATCATGCCGTGCCCGATGACGTGGTCGCCGCGATCCATCGCGCCGCCGCGCGCGCCGGGCTGCGGTAGGGCGCGTGACGCGCTAGAGCGCGTCGCGTTCATTCGCATTCACGCGCCGCCCTCTAACCTCTTGAAGTCGCATGTCCGAGGAGCGCAAAACCGGTCCCCACTTTTGCGCGCCATGCTCTAGAAGTCGATGTGCAGCGTCTTGGGTTCCTGGAATTCCTCGAGCCCGAGACTGCCGCCCTCGCGGCCGATCCCCGACATCTTCATGCCGCCGAAGGGCGCGCCGTAATCCATGCCCTTGCCGTTGACATGCACGGCCCCGGCGCGCAGCCGCCGCGCCACCCGCTCGGCGCGCTCGCGGTCGCCGGTCTGGATAAAGGCGGCGAGGCCGTAGGGCGTGTCATTGGCCTTGGCGATGGCGTCGTCCTCGTCCTCAAAGGGCAGGATCGCCAGGACCGGCCCGAAGATTTCCTCGCGCGCGATGGTCATCTCCGGCGTGACATCGGCGAAGACCGTGGGCCGCGCCCAGAAACCCTGCGAAAAACCCTCGGGCTTGCCGGGGCCGCCCGCCACGAGCCGCGCCCCCTCGATCTCGCCCGACTCGATGCAGCGCTGCACCCGGTCCAGCTGTTCGGCGCTCACGATGGGGCCGAGATGGTCGCCTTCGCTCGCCGGATCGCCGACCTGCGTCGCGTCCGCCGCGTCCGCGGCGATCGCGACTACCGTGTCATAGACCGACCGCTCCACCAGAAGCCGCGTCGGCGCGTCGCAGGACTGACCGGTATTGAGAAAGCATTCCGCCACCGCGTCGCGCACCCGCGCCTCGAGCGCGTCGCCGCAATCGGCGAAGACGAGATTGGGGGACTTGCCGCCAAGCTCCAGCGCGACGCGCTTGATGTCGTTCATCGCCGTCTGGGCGATCTCACGCCCGGCGCGGGTCGATCCGGTAAAGGACACCATGTCGATGTCCGAATGCGCCACCAGCGGCGCGCCGGTGCCCGGCCCGTCGCCATGGATCATGTTGAAGACACCGGGCGGCACACCGGCCTCGTGCAGGATGTCGGCGAAGATCATCGCCGAAAGCGGTGTCTGCTCCGCCGGCTTGAGCACGCAGGTCGCGCCGGCCGCGATCGCCGGGAAGACCTTGAGCGTGATCTGGTTGATCGGCCAGTTCCACGGCGTGATCAGCGCACAGACCCCGACCGGCTCGCGCAGCATCACATCCGTGCCGCCCGGCAGCGGCGCGCGCTCGGGCTGGGATTCGAGCGCCTCGATGAAGCCGCGCAAATGGTCGAGCGCCACGGCCGCCTGCATCTCACGCGCCATGGTGATCGGCGCGCCCATCTCGCACGATATCGCCAGCGCCAGATCATCGAGCCGCCGCTCCGTCACCGCGCCGATCGCGCGAAGCAGGTCGAGGCGCTCGGATTTCGGCGTCAGCGCGAAGCTGTCGAATGCCGCGCGCGCGGCGGCGACGGCGCGGTCCACATCCTCAGGCCCGGCGAGCACGATGCGCCCGAGCTCGCGTTCATTTGCCGGGTTGATTAGCGGCAGCAGCGTCGTCGAATACGGCGCGCGCCAGGCCCCGTCGACGTAATGCGTGAGCAGCTTTTCGGAAGCGTCGTCGAACATACCCGATACCTATCATTGGGTCCTGGCCGATGCCACGAAAAAGGCCGCCCCGGTCTGCGGGGCGGCACAATCCGATGCGGCCGGGCTCAGCGCTTCGAGAACTGGAAGCTCCGGCGTGCCTTGGCGCGGCCATACTTCTTGCGCTCCACGACGCGGGCGTCACGGGTGAGAAAGCCGGCGGCCTTGAGCGGCGCGCGCAGCGCCGGATCATAGAGTTGCAGAGCCTTGGAGATGCCGTGCTTGACGGCACCCGCCTGCCCCGACAGCCCGCCGCCCTTCACGGTGGCCATCACGTCGAACTGATCGCTCACCCCGGCAACCTGGAAGGGCTGGCGCAGAATCATCTGCAGCACCGGGCGGCCGAAATACTTGTCGATCTGCTTGCCGTTCACGGTGACGCGGCCCGAGCCCGGCTTGATCCAGACGCGGGCGACCGCGTCCTTGCGCTTGCCGGTCGCGTAGGAGCGCCCCAGGCTGTCGCGGATGGCCTCGCGCCTGGGGGCGGCTTCGGGCGCATCCGCGTCGGAGACGACCGATTTCAGGTCATCGAGGGTCTTGACGTCATCGGACATGATCATGCGCTCCGGGTGTTCTTGCTGTTCATCGACTTCACGTCGAGCGGTTCGGGCTGCTGCGCCTCGTGCGGATGCTCGGTGCCGGCATAGACGCGCAGATTGGTCATCAGCTGGCGCGAAAGCTTGTTGCCGGGCAGCATGCGCTGCACCGCCTTCGTGACCACGCGCTCGGGGTGATTGCCCTCGAGGATCTGGCGCGCGGTGCGGTTCTTGATGCCGCCGGGGTAGCCGGTGTGCCAGTAATAGACCTTGTCGTCGCGCTTGCGCCCGGT
This sequence comes from Paracoccaceae bacterium, assembly GCA_003550665.1. Classification (GTDB taxonomy): domain Bacteria; phylum Pseudomonadota; class Alphaproteobacteria; order Rhodobacterales; family Rhodobacteraceae; genus Alkalilacustris. The sequence continues at coordinate 17,519 of PUKW01000028.1, forward strand.
CATCTGGATCTTGTCGGCGTTGATGACGATGATGTTGTCGCCCATGTCCATGTGCGGCGTGAAGCCCGGCTTGTGCTTGCCGCGCAGGCGCATCGCGATGATCGAGGCGAGCCGGCCCAGAACCACGCCCTCGGCGTCGATCAGGATCCACTTCTTGTCGATATCCGCGGGTGTTGCGCTGTAGGTTTTCATGTCTTGCCCTATCGGATCGGTTGCGGCGGGCGCCGCGCGCCCGTTCGAGATGGCTCGTTTCTATCGATCCGCAACGTCGCGTCAAGGGCGGCGGGGCGCAATTTATCGCATGATTTCAGTTGGATAGAAAATAGGTATCATACTACCCCCACTTTCGTCAGCGCAGCCGCGGCGGGCGCGACGGATCGCGCGCGGGGGCGGACGGTGTCGCGGGCGCGAGATCGAAGCGCAGCGCCACCCGGTCGAGCCGCTCTGCCAGCACATCGCCCGACGCAGCAAAGCCCACATCGAGCGCCGCCGTCTCCTGCCCCGAGAAGATGAGCGCCCGGCCAACCGCCCGCGCCAGCGCCGGCCGCGCCCCCTCGGCCGCGTCCAGAAACACCAGCAGATACCCGTCCGCGCCGCCCGACTGCACCAGCCGCGCCAGACACGCCGCCCGCGCCAGCCCTTCGGCCCGCGCCAGCGCCGCGTCGAGCGCGGCCAGAAGCGGCACCGGCAGATCGGCGGGCGGGTGCAGCGCCTCGGGCCGGGCCGTGGCCTCGGCGGGACGCGCGTCGAGCGTCGCGGCGAGCCAGTCCACGGCCTCGGGCGGCAGGAGCTGCGCGGCGTCGGCCTGCGGATTGACGGCAAGGCCGACCCCCTGCCCCGCCAGCATCTCGATGAGCACATGCCCGGGCAACGCGGCATAGGGCGCCGCGCCCTCGGCATGGGCCGCGAGCGCCGCCTCGCTGTCGAAAACTGCGACGAACCGGCCCTCCTCGAGCTCGAACAGGCGCGGCGCGACGGTTTCGCCCTCGGGCTCGGCATCGAGCAGCACCACGAGCTCGGACTCCGCGAGCTGGCCGAAAAAGCGCAGCCGCGACGCGTCGTCCTGCGGATCGAGCGCCGCCTGCGCGGCCATCAGCGGTGTGTCAGTCATCGCGCAGAACCTCCTGAAGACGGGCGCGCAGCGCGGGCAGAAGCTCCGCCTCCACCCAGGGGTTGCGCCGCAGCCATGCCGTATTGCGCCAGGACGGGTGCGGCAAGGGAAAGGCGCGCGGCGCATGGGCGCGCCAATCCGCGACCGTGTCGCGCACCCGCCCGCGCGCGCCAAGGTGCCAGCGCTGCGCATGCGCGCCGATGGCGATGGTGAGCACGACCCGCGGCAGCGCCGCCATCACCCGCCGGTGCCAGGTCCGCGCGCACATGGGCGGCGGCGGCAGATCCGCCCCGCGCGCATCATAGCCCGGAAAGCAGAAGGCCATCGGCACGATGGCGATGCGCCCTCGGTCGTAGAACGCCACCTCGTCAAGCCCCAGCCAGGCGCGCAGCCGCTCACCGGAGGCATCGGCGAAGGGCCGGCCCTTGGCATGGACCTGTGCGCCGGGCGCCTGCCCCGCGATCAGCACCCGCGCCGCGGGCGCGAACCACGGCACCGGGCGCGGCGCATGCCCCGTCGCCGTGGCGGCGAAGCGCTCCGCGCAAAGCCGGCAGGCGGCGATCTCTTGGCCGAGGGCATTGCTCATGGCGCCGCGACAGCCGGGCGCGCGGCAGGGCAATGCGCCGCGGCGCGCATGGCTGGCGTGCGGCGGCGCGACACGCTATGCGGTCGAGCAAACAACGGAGAGAGACCATGGCCACGCGGGTGATCGCGATCGTTATCCTTGTGATGTTCCTGGGCTTCATCGGCACGCTGCTCAGTGTGGGCATCTTCATCCGCGACCCGTTGCCGATCGTGGGCGCCAACAACGCCATCATGATCAGCGACGAGGAAACCGACCCGATCTCGGCGCGTGTCGATCTCGACGGGGGCATGTACAGCACGATCCGGCTCGGCGGGGATATCGACCTGGAGGCGGAGCTCGCGCTCTACCCGGTCGAGGCGGGGATGACCGGCGCGATCCCGCTGGAGATCTCCGAGGATGGCGACGGGCTGCGCGCCGAGGGGCAGATCACCACGGCGGGCCGCTGGCAGCTCGACGTGGAGACCGGCGCCGAGGCGCACAGCTTCCAGTTCATCATCCGCGAATAGCCCGGTCAGCTCCCGCTCGCGGCCGCGTCGATGGCGGGTTGAATGCGGTCCTCGAGGATGCCCTGGGTGATCGGGCCGGCAAAGCGCAGCACGATCGTTCCGTCGCCATCGAGAACGAAGGTCTCCGGCACCCCGGCAATGCCCCAGTCGAGCGCGAGGCGCCCGGTATCGTCCGCGCCGATCCCGGCGAAGGGGTTACCGAGCTCGTCAAGGAAGGCCATCGCGTTGTCGGGATCGTCCTTGTAGTTGATGCCGTAGATCGGCACCCCGTCCTCGGCGATCGCCTCGAGCATCGGATGCTCGGCGCGGCAAGGCCCGCACCAGCTCGCCCAGTAGTTCACGAGCTTGACCTCGCCGTCGCGCAGCATCTCGTCGTCGAAGCCGTCGAGATCGCCGAGCTGCGACAGCTGCACCGGCGGCGCCGGATTGCCCTGCCGCGCGGAGGGCAGATCGTCGGGATCGTCGCGCATGAGCCCGAAATAGAACATGCCCGCAAAGGCCGCGAAGGCGGCGGGCGGCAGGATCATCAATGCCGAGATTTTCATTCTACTTGCCCCGTCTGTGTTCCATTTCATCAAGCTGACGCCGCACGCGCCGCGCGCGCAGCAGCACCGCCCCGACAAGCACGCCCAAGAGCCCGAGCGCGGCGCCGTAGGCCCCGAGCACTTCCGTGGTATATGGTGCCAGATCCGGAATCATGCCATCCTCTCGCGCATCACGAGCGCACGCATCCGCCGCGCGCGGATCTCGGTGCGCACCCCGATCAGCACCAGCGCCAGGAAGATCAGCCCGAATCCCGTCATGCTCACATAAAGCGGCATCCGGAAGACGATATCCATCCGTTCGCCCGGCTGCACCGACAGTGACGCCCCCTGATGCAGCCCCTGGCTCCAGAAGTTCACGGCGTAGCGCGACATCAGCGCGAA
>PUKW01000108.1 GCA_003550665.1 Paracoccaceae bacterium
CTGTCGATGTCGCTCGCGCTCCTGTTCGCGGCCAAGGTCAACGACATGCTGCGCTCGCGCGACAGCTACACGACGCTGATGGTGTGGCCCTATGCGGTCGCGCCGGCGGTGGCGGGGGTGCTTTGGTGGTTCATGTTCAACCCGTCCATCGGCATCGTGACCTACATGCTCGAGATGGTGGGCTATGACTGGAATCATCGCCGCTCCGGCAGCGACGCGATGATCCTCATCATCATCGCCGCCGCGTGGAAGCAGATCGCCTACAATTTCATCTTCTTCCTCGCCGGGATGCAGTCGATCCCCAATTCGCTGATCGAGGCCGCCGCGATCGACGGCGCCAGCCGCGCCAAGCGGTTCTGGACCGTCGTCTTTCCGCTGCTCACGCCGATCACCTTCTTCCTGATGGTGGTCAACATCGTCTATGCGATGTTCGAAACCTTCGGCATCGTGCATGCCACCACCGAGGGCGGGCCGAGCCAGGCGACGAACATCCTCGTCTACAAGGTCTACAGCGACGGGTTCCGGGGCATGAATCTGGGCTCCTCGGCCGCGCAGTCGGTGATCCTGATGAGCATCGTGATCATCCTGACCGTCATCCAGTTCCGCTTCATCGAGCGGCGCGTGAACTACTAGGGGGCCGCCATGGTCGAGAAAAAGGGCTGGCACAGCGTCTTCTCGCACGCGATCCTGATCCTCGGGGTGGTTGCGGTGGTCTTTCCCATCTACGTGGCGATCATCGCCTCGACGCAGCCGCCGGGCAGCTTCCTGCGCGGGACCATCCCGCTTTTGCCGGGCGGGCGCGGCTGGGAGAACTATCAGGACATGTTCGAGATCGGGCTGCGTTCGGCGGGCACGCCGCCGATCAGCCTGATGATGTTCAACAGCCTCATCATGGCGCTCGCCATCACCATCGGAAAGCTGTCGATCTCCATCATCTCGGCCTTCGCGATCGTCTATTTCCGCTTTCCGTTCCGCATCTTCTTCTTCTGGCTGATTTTCGTCACGCTGATGCTGCCGGTGGAGGTGCGCATCGTGCCGACATTCCAGGTGGTCGCCAATCTGGGGATGCTCAACTCCTTCGCGGGGCTGTCGATTCCGCTGATCGCCTCGGCGACGGCGACGTTCCTGTTTCGCCAGTTCTTCATGACCGTGCCCGAGGAGCTGATGGAGGGCGCGCGCGTGGACGGGGCGGGGCCGCTGAAGTTCTTCAAGGACATCCTGCTGCCCCTGTCGATCACCAATATCGCGGCGCTGTTCGTGATCATGTTCATCTATGGCTGGAACCAGTATCTCTGGCCGCTGCTGATCACCACCGACAGCGACTACTACACCATCGTGATGGGCATCCAGCGCATGCTCAACGCCGCCGAGGGCGACCCGCAATGGCACCTGATCATGGCCACCGTCGTGGCCGCGGCGATACCGCCCGTGCTCGTGGTGCTGTTCATGCAGCGGCTGTTCGTCAAGGGCCTGACAGAGACGGAGAAATAACCCATGGCCGGGATTCATCTCGACACGGTGCGCAAGGTCTATCCGGGCGACGTGGTCGCCATCAGCGGGCTGAGCCTCGATATCAGCGACGGCGAGTTCGTGGTGCTCGTGGGGCCCTCGGGCTGCGGCAAGTCCACGCTTCTGCGCATGGTCGCGGGGCTCGAGACGATCTCGAGCGGCACGCTGAAGATCGGCGACACGGTCGTCAACGATCTCGAGCCGGCGAAGCGCGACATCGCGATGGTGTTTCAGAACTACGCGCTCTACCCGCACATGACGGTGTTCAAGAACCTCGCCTACGGGCTCAAGAATCGCGGCTTCCGGAATGACGACATCAAGCGGCGGGTGCAGGCGGCCGCCGAGATGCTCGAGATCGAGCGCTTTCTCGACCGCAAGCCGCGCGCGCTCTCGGGCGGACAGCGCCAGCGGGTCGCGATGGGCCGCGCGCTCGTGCGCGAGCCCAAGGCCTTCCTGCTCGATGAGCCGCTGTCCAATCTCGACGCCAAGCTGCGCGTGCAGATGCGCGTGGAGGTCAAGCAGCTGCAGCGCCGCCTCGGCACCACCGCGCTTTATGTCACCCATGACCAGCTCGAGGCGATGACGATGGGCGACCGGCTCGTGGTGCTCAATGGCGGCGAGATCGAGCAGGTCGGCAAGCCGATGGAGGTCTATGCGCGGCCCGCCACGATGTTCGTGGCCACCTTCATCGGTTCGCCCTCCATGAACATGATTCCGCTCGACTATCTGCGAACGGCCGGCCGCGGCGACGTGCTCGGCACGCTGCCCGACGGCACCGACACCATCGGCGTGCGCCCCGATGATCTGCTCATCGAGGACCCGTCGGAGCCGCATTTCGAGATCACCGGCGTGCTGTCGCTGCTCGAGCCGGCGGGGGCGGAGAGCCACCTGCATGTCCATCTGGAGGGCAGCGATCAGCCGATCACCGCGCGCGTGGCGGGCAAGCCGGAGTCGCTCATCGAGGGCGCGCCGATCACCCTGCATGTCAAGCCGGGCATGATTCACCCCTTCGACAGCCGCACCGGCGCGCGCACCGGCTGACCGTCAGAGCGCGTCGGTTCGGAGCCGGTAATCGCCGGAGTCGAGCCGGCGCAGGTATATCTGCCGGCGCGCCGCGAGCCGGTCCATGGCCTCGGCCTCGAGGGCTACGATCTCCGGCGCCTCGGCGCGCCACTGCGCCATCAGCGCGCGGGTCGCGGGCAGCAGGCGCTGGATCGTGCGGTCCTCGGCGCCGGTGCCCCGGTTGCGTCGCCAGAAGGGCCCGTTGATGCGGTATTTCAGCCGCCGCTCGGGCGGTTTCGTCGCGTCGCGGCGGGCCTGCGAATTGGCGCCGCGCACATTCTTGAGCAGGAACACGTCGCGGCTCTTGAGCGCATAGTGGTTGATACAGGCGTTTTCCCAGCTGCACAGCCGCGGCCGGTTGCGGAAGCGGCGCTGCTCGGGATCGAACAGGGCGTCGGTGCGCATCGGCGCGCCGGCGCTGTTGACGAGCACCACCTGCGTGCCCGGCACGGCCTTGGGCATGTGCTCGTTGCCGGCGGCAAAGCGCCAGGGCCGGTACAGGCTCTTGTGATTGCGCAGCCGGTCGAGCGGCGCGGGCTGGGTGCTGGTGTATTTCTCGAGCACGAGCCCCGGCATCCACTCGGTCTCGCTGCCGTCGCCATAGGAGCGCCAGCGCAGCGCGACCACATCCGCCTCGGACGGTACCGTGGCGAGGAAGTCGTCGAGATGGCCGTCGCCGGTGGTGACGTTGAGGAACTCGTCGATATCGATGAACAGCATCCAGTTGCGCGCGCGGACATCCTCGCGCGCGAGGACATGGGCGATGGCGTGCTCCTGCGTGTGCGCGCCCGGCGGCACGGCGTTGCGGTGATGCTCGATCACCCCGAGCCGGTGCAGCGCATCCGCGATCGCATCGGTGCCGTCACTGCAATCATTGGTGCAAAGGATGATCGCACCGAAGCCGATGGCGTGGTGATAGGCGACCCATTCGAGCAGGAACAGCGCCTCGTCCTTCGCGCAGCTGACGAGCACCGGCGCGGTGTCGCTGTCGGGTCCGGCATCCGGGCTGCTGCGGCGCATGGCCGTCCTCTCCCGTCCCGGGCTTGGCGCGCCCGGGTCGCGTTCATCCGTGGCCACGTATGACCCTCCAACCCTCTGAAGTCGCATCTTCGAGGAGGGTAAGGCCGGTTACTGCTCTTGCGCAACATGCTCTGATGTGCGGCGCGGCGGCGTTGCCCCGTCAGCCGAGCCGGGCGCCGGGGGCGAGCGCCATGCCCCGGATCAGTTCGTCGGCGGGCATCGGGCGGCGCCCCTCGCGCTGGCCCTCGGCGATCTCCACCGCGCCGTCGCCGCAGGCCACGGTAAGGCCATGCAGCACCGTGCCCGGCGGCCCCGACCCGGCCGCGCGACGGCTGCGCAGCAGCTTGAGCCGCGCCGTGCCGACCCGCGTCCAGGCGCCGGGGAACGGCGACAGGCCGCGGATATGGCGGTCGATTTCGGCGGCGGGCCGCGACCAGTCGATCCCGGTCTCGGCCTTGTCGATCTTGGCGGCATAGGTGACGCCCGCCTTCGGCTGCGGCTCGTGGGTCAGGCGCCCGAGCTGATCGAGCGCCTGCACCATCAGCCTTGCGCCGATCGCCGCGAGCCGGTCATGCAGATCCCCCGCCGTTTCCTCGGCCCCGATCGGCGTGGCCTCCCGCAGCAGCACCGGCCCGGTATCGAGCCCGGTCTGCATGCGCATGATCGAGATGCCCGTCTCGGCGTCGCCGGCCATGATCGCGCGCTGGATCGGCGCCGCCCCGCGCCAGCGCGGCAGCATCGAGGCATGGATGTTCAGACAGCCATGGCGCGGCGCGTCGAGCACGGGCGCGGGCAGGATCAGCCCGTAGGCCGCCACGACGGCGACATCGGCGTCGAGCGCGGCGAAGTCCGCCTGCGCATCGGCCCCGCGCAGGCTCTCAGGGTGGCGCACCGTCAGGCCGAGCGCCTCGGCGCGCGCCTGCACCGGCGTGGGCCGTTCGCGCTTGCCGCGCCCGGCGGGGCGCGGCGGCTGGCAGTAGACGGCCACGACTTCATGCGCGGTGGCAACCGCGTCGAGGGCAGGCACGGCGAAATCGGGCGTCCCCATGAAGACGACCTTCAAGCCCGCGCCCTCTCGCGCTTGAGCTTAGTCATCTTGCGGGTGATCATCTGGCGGCGCAGCGGGCCGATATGATCGATGAAGAGCTTGCCGTCGAGATGGTCGATCTCGTGCTGCACGCAGGTCGCCCAGAGCCCCTCGAACCGCGCCTCGCGCGCCGTCCCGTCGAGCGCCGTCCAGCGCACCGTGACCTCGGCCGGGCGGGTGACATCCGCGAAATGCTCGGGGATCGACAGGCACCCCTCCTCATGGGTGTTGGTCTCCTCCGAGGCCGCGACGATTTGCGGATCGACCATCACGAGCGGCTGCGAGGTCTCTTCCTTGCCGGCGCAATCCATCACGATCACGCGCCGAGACACGCCGATCTGCGGCGCGGCGAGGCCGATCCCCGGAGCATCATACATGGTCTCGAACATGTCGGCGACAAGCGCCTCGATTTCGGGCGTGACCGTGCCCACGGGCGCGGCCGCCTTCTTCAGGCGCGGATCGGGATGCAGCAGGATCGGGCGTATCGTCATGGCGGTGATCTAGGCGATGCGCCTGCGATGCGCAATCTTGCCGGGGTGTCGTTTTCGGGCAAGTGGTGTCGCTTTTTTGC
>PUKW01000077.1 GCA_003550665.1 Paracoccaceae bacterium
CGGCCGCTGGCGCCGGTGGTGTTCGGGGCCGAGGAGGGCACCATCGGGGCGGTCAAGGGCGCCTTCGAGGCCGTGGTGACGCTGGCGGATCACCGCATGGCCGAGACCGATCCCGAGCTGGGCGCCAATGTGATGGTGTTCTTCTGCCGCGACTGGGTGGAGCTGCTCGAGGTGCCGGGGCTCGACCGGCTGGTGGAGGGGCTCGGTGATCTCGTCGCGCGGCTCGACACCGCCGGGGCCAATCAGTATCGCGTGTTTCGCTTCGAGGCGGATGGCGCGATCCGCGCGGCGGTGGTGATGCTGCGCGCGGACGAGCATCTGCGCGCGGTGCCGGCGCAGACGCTGGCGCTGTCGCAGGCGGTGCAGACGATCCTGCTGTGGTCCGACACGGCCTTCATGGACCGCGCGCCGCTCGCCGATGCGGGCGGGCACACGATCCTGCGCCCCGAAATCGGCGACGTGATCCGCGCGGCCTATGACCCGGTGATGCCCGCCGCCGCCACCGACCCGGCGCATGCGCTGCGCCTCGCCGCGCGGCTCGGCGCGGCGCAGTAGGGTCAGGCCGTCGGGGGCGGGGCTGCCGCAGGGTCCTGTGGCCCCAACACTGCAACCGCGCCGCCCCGCATCCGCGCGCGCTTGTTCGCCTGGCGCCCCCGCGATACGCGTTCAGGTTGCAACCGCCCGGATCGCCTCATGCCCAGCCTCGCCGATTTCAAGCCCTTGCGCCCCGCCGAACGGCGCCTGGTCGACTGGCTGCAGGTCGGCAATCGCGCGCCATGCGTTCTCTCCGACGGGTTGCCCTCGGCGGAGGCGCCCGAGGAGGTGCGGCTGCGCGCCAGCCTCGTGAGCCATCTCGCGCGCGGCGGCTGCCCGCAATGCCCGCTGCCCGAGACGGGGCTGCGGATTTTCGGCGCGCTGATCGAGGGCGACGGCCCGCCCGGCGCGGAGACCCGCGGGCTCGATCTCGACGGGGCGCGGCTGCCCGGGGACCTCGCCTTCGTCTCCTGCCGCCTGCCCGAGCTGGTGCTCCTGCGCAGCGCCCGCGTGGAGAATCTCTTCTTCAACGGCTCGGCCCTGCGCGCCGGGCTCGCGGCGGACCGGCTCCACGCTTACGGCGATGTCGTGTTCGACGAGGTGGTGACGGGGGCGGCCGCGGATCCCGCACGCGCGCGGCCCGCCCCGGCGGAGGGCGGCGCGGGCAAGAGCGGCGCCGCGCTGTTCGTCGACCGGCTCGAGGCGCGGGGGAGCATCTTTCTCGATGGCGACACGGCGTGCGGGGAGGTTCGGCTGCTCGGCGCGCGGCTCGGCGGCGATCTGTCCTGCACGCGCGCGCGGTTTGCGGCGGGGCCGCAGGAGCGCGCCTTCTCGGCCGATCGCATCGATGTGAAGGGCGACATCTTCCTGTCCGGCGCCGCGATCGACGGCGAGCTGCGGCTTCTGGGCGCGCAGCTGGGCGGTGATCTCAACTGCTACGGGACGCGGATGTCGGCGCGGGGCGCGCGCTGGGCGCTACATGCGCAGGGGGCGCGGATCGCGGGCAGCTTCGTGCTGCGCGGCGGGGCGTCCGTGGACGGGATGATGAATCTCACCCGCGCCGAGATCGGCGCGATGACGGATCTCGCCTGTTCCTGGCCCGCCCCGGGCAACATGCTGCTCAACCGCTGCCGGTATGGCGGCTTCACCGGCCCGGGCACGCCGATCACCGCCGAGGCGCGGATCGACTGGCTGTCGCGGCAGGACGGGTCGCTGCGGGGCGGTGATTTCTGGTCCCAGCCCTGGGAGGAATGCGCGCGGGTGCTGCGCGAGATGGGCCACGACACCGAGGCGCGCGCCGTGCTTATCGAGAAGGAGCGGCGCCAGCGCGCGGCGCGGCGCGCGCGGCTTCGGCGGCAGTACCTGTATGAGGATGCCTATTGGTACGCAGTCTGGGATCGTTTCCTCGGTGCGACGGTGCGCTACGGGCGCCAGCCGCTGCTCGCGCTGGCCTGGCTGATCGCGCCGTGGTTGGTGGGCTCGCTGGTCTTCGGCGGGGCGGTCGCGCAGGACGCGGTCAAACCGAACCTGCCCCAGATCCAGCGCGCGCAGGAATGGGTGCTGTGCGGCGCGGCGGCGGGGGTGCCCGTGCCGACCGCACTGAGCGAAGATCCGGCCCTGGGGCGGCGCATGCCGGATCAGAGCCGTATCGAGTGCTTTCACGCGCAGCCCGAGGGCGCGACTCATCCGCGCTTCGATGCAATGATCTATTCGGCCGACACGTTGCTGCCGGTGGTGTCGCTCGAGATGCAGAGCTACTGGATCCCCGATGATGCGGAGACTGCCGGGAGCTGGGCGCGGGCCTATCTCTGGCTGCATATCGCGATGGGCTGGTTTCTGACGATCCTCGCCGCAGCGGGGCTGTCGGGGCTGATCAGGACCGACAACACCACCTGAGCGATGCGGCGGTACGCGACTGCCGCGCGCCGCGCATAGTCAGTAGAGCCGCTGGCGTCCGACCAGGATCTGCTTGTTCGAGCGGGTGACAAGCGTCTCGATGGCGCCGGCCTCGGCGCGAGTAAGGTCGGGCGGGGTGCGGATGCGGTAATAGGCGCTGGCCGCATCGGGGGGGATGACGCGCAGTTCGGGGATGTCGTCCGTGCCGAGCAGCGCCTCGAGCTCTGCGCGCTCGGTCTCGGCGGCCTCGGCGCTGCGGAACGCGCCGAGTTGCACCCACCAGACCCCGCTCTCCACCTCCGTCAGGCAATCGTCATAGTCGCGCAGCTTCGACCAACGGTCGATCGGGGCCGCTTCGGCGTGGCATTGCAGCGCGGCGGCGGCGAGGTCGCGCGTTTCGATCGACTGGCGGCGATTGCGGGCGCAATCGGCCGGGGGGTGATTGAGCAGCCCCGGAAACAGCCGGTCGACGCGGACAGGATCGACGTAATCCGGCTGCGTCTGTTCGATCTCCGTGATCAGCCACGGCTCGATAACCTCCCGCAGCGCGGGATCGTCGCGCACGGGCGGCGCTTCGGTGAGGGCCTCCAGAACCCTGCCCGGCGCGGACTCGGTTGCAGGCCCGGGGATCTCGATGAGCGCGTAGATTGCACCTATTATATTGAAATCGTTTTGAAACCGCCACGCGTTGCGGCCATCAAGAAAGCCCTCATCCGCGGCGGCATCGAGCAGGGCGTGACCGGCGGCGGCGATGTCGGCGCGGGCCGTCTCCAAGTCGACATCCTGCGTGCGAAGATCGTGCAGCGCCAGCGCCACGCGCGCCAGCGCCCCGTAATACTGTGCGCGCACCCGGTAGTAGCTGGCCCGGTGCGCGGTCGCGATCACATCCGCGAGCCGGCGATCGAGCCGGACGAGCAGGTCGCGCGGCGGTGCCTCGGCCCCGGCGCAGTCGCCCGCGGGGATCAACCGGGGAAGGTCGCGCGACAGGCCGAAATAGCCTGTGAGCGTGTTCTGCGCCGCGCAATCCGCGAAGCGGGCTTCGTCGAGGGTTTCCTCGTCCGGTTCGGCGCGGAAATCGGCCCAGAGGCTTTCGAAATACGCGGCAAGTGCTGCGCCGCTGGCGCTGTCGGGCGCGGCGAAGGGCGCGATGCGGCACAGCACGCGGGTCGCCGATTGGCGCCGCGGCGAGCGCGGCGCGGCGTCGGCCCAGGCGCGCGCCACCCGCGCGACGACATCGCGGCGCTTGGCTCTCCCAGCGCATCGAATCGCGGCGCTTGGCTCTCCCAGCGCATCGATATGCGCCTGAAGTGCGGCTTCGGTGGCGGAAAGGGTGTCCGGCGCTGCGGTGGTCTGCCAGTCGGTGAAGGGATCGGCGGCGGCGGGGGCGGCCAGCCCGATCAGCATGACGCAGGCAACAGCCCGCCCGGCCCGGCGCGGCGTCACGGCTTCGGTGCCATGGCGAGCGCAGCCTCCGCGGCCGGGGCGCGGCAGATGGCGTCCTCGTAGAGGTAGAGAAAGACGGTGAGCTCGCGGCTGTCGGGATCGATACTGACGACGGATGTGGCGACGGGCTGATCGGTGTCCTCGGGGTGGAAATGCATCGGGCGGTATTGCTCGCCGATGGGAACGCGGATCGGGTCCGCGCCGCCATCGGCCTGCGCATCGGGGTAACGCCAGCGACCGCTCATCACCGCCTGCATCTTTTCGTGCAGGACGATATTGGGCGCGAGGTCGCCGACGGCGAGATCGGTCTGGATGCTGATCGGGCGTCGCTCATTGTCGAACAGATCGCGGATCAGCGCGTTGCGGTCCACGATCGCGAGCAACTCCTCGTCCTCGGCGTCCGTCGCGGTGGCGACGCCCGGCAGCGCGAAATGCAGCGCCGTGCCCAGAAGCGTGACGAGAGCGATGCCGCCGACCGCGCTGACGCTGGCATCGTTGAGGAAGGGAAGATCGACGGATGTGCGGATGTCGATGCTGAAGAAGGCACCGAGCAGCAGGGCGAAGCCGAGGCTGAGCACCGCGATGGCGACAAGCCGGAGCCCCTCGAGCGTGACCGCGCGCATCTCGTCGGCGTCGAGCCATGCCGCCGCCCGGTCGGCCCCCAGAAGCAGCGCGAAGGCGAGCGCGCAGAACACGATCCCGTAGACGACCCAGGCGCGCCGCACCGGCCTGACCGCCGCTGCCGGCGGGTCGGCGGGGTCTGCCGGGCTTGCCATCGAAGCGATCCTTTCGCACTGATGCGGCACGGACTCAGATTATGCCCCGAAAGCACCTCGAAACGCAATATCCGCGATCAGCACGGCCGCGCGAGCTTGAGCACCCAGTAGCCGCCGACCTCGGCGAGCCCGAATTCCTCGACGCCGCCGCGCAGGACATTCTCGCGGTGTGGCGGCGACTCCAGCCATTGCGCGATCGCCTCTTCGCGGGTCGTGGCGCGCAGGGCGATGTTTTCGGCGCTGACGCAGCTCGGATAGCCTTCCGCGACGATCCGTGACTGCATCGTGGAGCCGTCGGAGCCGTCATGCGAGATGAAATCCTCCGCGGCCATGTCGGCGGCATGGGTCTCGGCGGCCGCGGCGAGGCGGGGCTCGGGGCGCAGGGCGGCAAGATCGTGCTGCGCGCGCACCGCGTTGAGTTTCGGGGCGAAGGCGTCCGAGTGGTCGGTGTCGGCGCGCGTCGGTTCTTCGGGTTCAAAGGCGCAGGCGGTGAGCGCGACGAGCAGGGCGAGAGCGGCGGGGACGCGGAGCATGGGCGGACCTTTCGTGATCCGGCCCATCAAGCATACCGGCCGCCACTGCGCCAGTGCGCCCCCGCGCGATCGGCGATTGTCAGCCGCAGGGGCCTTCGCTAGGTGTCTTGCGTGACACATCGCTTCGACCTGCGCGTCTATTACGAGGATACCGATCTCGCGGGGATCGTGTATTATGCGAATTACCTGCGGTTCATCGAGCGCGCGCGCACCGAATGGGTCCGCGAGATGGGCATCGATCAGGCGGCGCTGCGGGCGGCGGGGTTCGTCTTCGCCGTGCGCCGGATCGAGGCCGACTATCTCTCCCCGGCGCGGTTCGACGATCTGCTGCGCGTGGTGACTTCGGCGCGCGCGATCACACCGGCGCGGGCGGTGCTGGACCAGGACGTTCAGCGCGACGGCGAGAGGCTTTTCGCGGCGGAGGTGACGGTCGTGTGCCTCAACGCGGCCGGCCGCCCGGTGCGTCTGCCGGCAGCGTTTCGCCGCTCGGCGGCGCCGGGTAGCGAATTCTCAACTTCGTGAGGCACTCGGTATTGGCATAAGCGGCCCGAAACCGTTATTGTGCGACCAAAGCGACCGCGCATGCGGCACCCTATGCGAGCAGGACGATGGACCCCGCGACCGCCTCGATGAACCAGGAGATCGATTTCTCCCTGCTGGCGCTCTTTGCGCGCGCCGATATTGTTGTACAGCTCGTGATGATCATCCTCGTGCTGGCCTCATTCTGGTCATGGGCGATCATCATCCAGAAGATCCTGGCCTATCGCCGCGTGCGCAGCGAGGCGGAGGCCTTCGACGGCGCGTTCTGGTCGGGCGAGCCGCTCGACGAACTCTACGCGGATCTCGGCCCCGATCCGGAGGCGGGCGCGGCGCGCGTCTTCACCGCCGGGATGAGCGAATGGCAGCGGTCGCACCGCGATGACGGCGCGCTGATCCCGGGGGCCGTCTCGCGCATCGAGCGGTCCATGGATGTGGCCATCAACCGCGAAGCGCGCGGGCTCAACAACGGGCTGACCTTCGTTGCCTCGGTCGGGTCGGCCTCGCCCTTCATCGGGCTGTTCGGTACCGTCTGGGGCATCAAGAACGCCTTCGAGGACATCGCAATGGCCCAGAGCACCAACCTCGCCGTCGTGGCCCCCGGCATCGCCGAGGCGCTGCTGGCGACGGGGCTCGGACTTCTGGCGGCGATCCCGGCGGTGATCTTCTACAACAAGCTGTCGAATGACAGCGAGGCGATCGTGTCGAGCTACGAGGGCTTTGCCGACGAGTTCTCCACCATCCTGTCGCGCCAGCTGGACGGCTGAGATGGGGGCATTGTTCCAGGAAAAGGAGGGCGGCGGCGGACGCCGGCGGCGGCGCAAGGCCAAGCCGATGTCCGAGATCAACGTCACCCCCTTCGTGGATGTGATGCTCGTGCTGCTGATCGTGTTCATGGTCGCGGCGCCGATGCTGACGGTGGGCGTGCCGGTGCAGCTGCCGCGGGTGACGGCGGATGCGCTGCCCTCCGAGCAGGAGGAGCCGCTCACCGTTACGGTCACGGGCGAGGGGGCGGTGATGATCCAGGAGAGCGAGGTGGCGCTGTCCGAGGTGACCGCGCGGCTCGAGGCGATCGCGGCGGAACGGTCGAGCGATCGGGTCTTCCTGCGCGCCGACGGCGCGATTTCCTATGAGCGCGTGGTGGAGGTGATGGGGGCGCTCAACGCGGGCGGGTTCAGCAATATCGGCCTCGTCACCGATTCCGAGGCGACCCGCGACGGGTCGGATGACTAGGCGGCGCGGATGGACACCGGCACGAAAATCTCGGGGATCGGGCATCTCGGCCTGATTGGCTGGCTGATCCTGGGGGGTGTGTTCAGCTCCCCCGACAGTGCGCGCGAGACCGCCGTGGCAGATGTGTCGCTGATCAGCGCCGAAGAGTTCGCCGCCCTCACCGCGCCGGGTGGCACCGTGGACAGCGCGCCGGAGCCGGAGGCGGCGCCCGAGCCCGAACCGGCGCCTGAGCCCGAGCCGGAACCGGAGCCCGAGTCCGAGCCGCAGGAGCAGGCCGAGCCCGAGCCCGAGGAGCCCGCGCCGATCGTCCCGCCCGACGCCGCCCCGCGCCCGGCCGAGCGTGTCGCCCCCGACCCGGTCCCCGCGCCCGAGCCCGAGGCAGATACCGGCCCGCGCGAGGAGGAGTTCGCGATGCCCGACCCGGAGGCGGAGCCCGAGGCGCCCGACGAACAGGAGGCCACCGCGCCAGAGGAGGCCGGCACCGAGCTCGCCACCGAGGCGCGCGAGGACCCCGAGGACGCGCCCCCGATCGCGCCCGATGTCAGCTCGCGCCCGCAGGCGCGCCCCGATCGTCCCGACCCCGTCGAAACCGCCGAGGCGCCCGAGCCGGAGCCCGAGCCCGAGCCCGGCAGCGAGCCCGAGGATGCGCCCCAGCGCACCGCCGCGATCGAGGACGCGCTGTCGCAGGCGCTGTCGCAGGCCGATGAGGGGCCGTCCTCGGCGCCGGCGTTGAGTTCGGGTCAGCGCGACGGCCTGCGCGTGGCGGTGCGGGAGTGCTGGAATGTCGGCGCGCTGTCGACCGACGCGCTCGCCGTGACCGTGACCGTCTCGGTGAGCATGCAGCGCGACGGGCGCCCGGATGCCGGCTCGATCCGGCTCGTCGAGGCGGAGGGCGGCTCGGGCGCGGCCGAGGAGCGCGCCTTCGAAGCGGCGCGGCGCGCGATCATTCGCTGCGGGCAGGATGGCTACGACCTGCCCGCAGAACAATACGACCAGTGGCGCACGATCGAAATGGTGTTCAACCCCGAGAGCATGAGGATACGATGACCCTGCTGCACAGAATTGCCGCCGCGGTGGCGCTCGCGCTCGGGCTGGGCGCGGCGGCGCCGGCGCTGGCCGAGGACGGCCCGCTGCGCCTCGAGATCACTGAGGGGGTGATCGAGCCGATGCCGATCGCCGTTCCGCGCTTCACGGCGCGCGAGGGCGGCGGCGACTATGCCGACCGCATCGCGCAGGTGATCACGTCCAATCTCTCGGGCACCGGCCTGTTTCGCGAGATCCAGCGCGAGGCGCATATCGCGGAGCTGACCGATTTCGACGACCCGGTCAGCTATTCCGACTGGCGCGCGATCAACACCGAGGCGCTGGTCACCGGCTCGGTCGCGGCGGCGAACGGGCGCGTGACGGTGCAGTTTCGGCTGCATGACGTGGTGTCGGGCCGCGAGATGGGCGACGGGTTGCAATTCGAGGGCAGCGAGGGCGACTGGCGGCGCATGGCGCACAAGGTCTCCGACGAGGTCTATTCGCGCCTGACCGGCGAGGACGGCTATTTCGACAGCCGCGTTGCGTTTGTCGCCGAAACCGGCCCGCGCGAGGATCGTGAGAAGCGCCTTGCCGTGATGGATCAGGACGGCGAGAACGCGGAGTATCTCTCCGAGGGTGCCTCGCTGGTGCTGGCGCCGCGGTTTTCGCCCGATGGCGACCGGCTTCTCTATACCTCCTACGAGGACGGCTTCCCGCGCATCTACCTGCTCAACCTGCGCAGCATGGAGCGGCGCGTGCTCGACGAGCAGCCGGGCACGATGACCTTCGCGCCGCGCTTCGCACCGGACGGGCAGAGCGCGGTGTTCTCGCTGTCGCGCGGCGGCTCGACGGACATCTACCGGCTCGATCTCAACACCGGCGAGCGCACGCAGCTCACCAATGCGCCCTATATCGCCACCGCGCCGAGCTTCTCGCCCGATGGCGACCGGATCGTCTTCGAGTCGGACCGCTCGGGCACGCAGCAGCTTTACGTCATGCCCGCCTCGGGCGGCGATCCGCAGCGCATCAGCCGCGGCGACGGGCGCTACGCGACCCCGGTCTGGTCGCCGCGCGGTGACCGAATCGCGTTTACCAAGTCGCATGAGGGCCGGTTCCATGTGGGCGTGATGAACACCGACGGCAGCGAGGAGCGCCTGCTGACGGCGTCCTATCTCGACGAGGGGCCGACCTGGGCGCCGAACGGGCGCGTGATCATGTTCATGCGCGAAAATCCGGGCGCCGAGCCGGAGCTCTACTCGGTCGATATCTCGGGGCGCAACCTGCGCCGGATCGCGACGCCGGGCGCGGCCTCCGATCCGGCCTGGTCGCCGCTGATGAATTGAGGCCGCGCGTTTCCAAGGCCGTCGCGGGCTGTTACACTTCGCGCATCGAGCCAAGAGCATAACAAAGGGACAGACCCATGACTCACCTGACCAGGACCCTCCTTCTCGTCACCGGCCTCGCGCTGGCCGCCTGCAGCTCCGATCCGCGCTATGCCGGCGGGAGTGTTGGCGATAACGGCGGCTCCGGCGATGTCGAATCCGACTCCTACGGAGCCGGCGGTATCGACAGCGCCAGCCTCGGCAGCGCCTCGGACCCGAACTCCCCTGCCTATTTCCAGGAGCGTGTGGGCGACCGGGTGCATTTTACCGTCGATGAGAGCCGCCTGAACGAGGAGGCGCGCGAGACGCTGCGCGGACAGGCGCGCTGGCTGCGCGAGAACCCCGACTTCCAGATCGTCATCGAGGGCCACGCCGACGAGCGCGGCACCCGCGAATACAACCTCGCCCTCGGCGCGCGCCGCGCCAGCGCCGCGGAATCCTTCCTCGCCGACGAAGGCATCGACTCGCGCCGGATGCGCACCGTGAGCTACGGCAAGGAGCGCCCCGTCGAGGCCTGCCCCGAGCAGCGCTGCTGGGACGCCAACCGCCGCGCGGTGACCGTGCTCTCGAGCGGCGCGGGCAGCTGAGGAGCATGCGATGAAACGACTTGCCGCGCTTTGCCTGGCGGTGCTGCTCGCGGCGCCCGCGGCGGCCGATGAGCGCACGCTGGCCGACATCCGCGAGGAGCTGTCGGCGCTGCAGTCCGAGCTCGACCGGCTGGAGCGCGAACTCTCGCCCTCGGGCGCGGCGCAGTCGCCCGATGACGGCGGCAGCCTGCGCGACCGGGTCGACAGCATCGGCGGCGAGTTGCAGCGGATCATCGGCAAGACCGAGCAGCTCGAGATCCGCATCGAGCGCATCGTCGCCGACGGCACCAACCGCATCGGTGACATCGAGTTCCGCCTCACCGAGCTGGAGGGCGGCGATATCGGCGCGATCGACCGCCCCGCACCGCTTGGCGGCGAGGAGGTCGATGGGCTCGGCGGGCTCGATGCCGGGCGGCTCGGCGATATCGACGCGGAGGCGCCGGAGGCGCCCACGGCCGAGATGGCGGTCAGTGAACAGGCCGATTTCGACGAGGCACAGGCCGCGCTCGACGACGGGCGCCACGAGGAGGCGGTGGAGCGTTTCACCCGCTTCGTCGAGTCCTACCCCGGCGGGCCGCTCACCACCGAGGCGCAGTTTCGCCGCGGCGAGGCGCTGGAAGCCGAGGGGCGCGACTCCCCGGCCGCGCGCGCCTATCTCGATGCCTATTCCGCCGAGCCCGACGGGGATTTCGCGCCCGATGCGCTCTATCGGCTCGGCCGCGCGCTCGATACGCTCGACCAGCGCCAGGAATCCTGCGTGATGTTCGAGGAACTCGTGGAGCGCTTTCCCGACAGCGCGCGTGCGGGCGATGCGCGCGGCGCGCTCGGGGAACTCGGCTGCAGTTGACGCCGGCGGCGGCGTTGCGCGCGTCGTTCGCGGCGCAGGGCGCGCCCGCGCGCGTCGGCGTGGCGGTCTCGGGGGGCGGCGACTCGATGGCGCTGCTGGTGCTCGCCGCGGAGTGGGCGCGCGCCGAGGGTGTCACGCTCGCGGCCGTGAGCGTCGATCATGGCCTGCGGCCGGAGGCGGCCGAGGAGGCGGCGGCGGTGGCGCGCGACTGCGCCGCGCTCAGAGTGGCGCATGAGACGCTGCGTTGGGCGGACCCGGGCGGGGCCGGCAACCTTCAGGACGCGGCACGGCGCGCGCGCCAGCGGCTGATTGCGCGCTGGGCAGTGGGGCGCGATATCGCGCATGTCGCGCTCGGCCATACGCTCGACGATCAGGCCGAGACGGTGCTGATGCGCCTCGCCCGCGGCTCGGGCGTGGACGGGCTGTCGGCGATGGCGCCCGCGCGCAGCTCGCATGGCGTCACCTGGCTGCGCCCGTTGCTCGGGGTGCGGCGCGCGGCGCTGCGCGCCGAGTTGCGCGCCCGGGGCGTGAGCTGGGCCGAGGATCCGGGCAACGACGACCCCCGGTTCGAACGGGTGAAGGCGCGCCGCGCGCTCGCCGCCCTGGCGCCGCTCGGGATCGACGCTGCCGGGCTTGCCGAGACCGCCGCACGGCTCGGTTCGGCGCGCGACGCACTCGCGCAGGGCGCGGAAGCGGCGGCGCGGCGGTTCCTGCGCGTCGAGGCGGGGGATGTGCTGTTGGCGCGGGGCCGGTTGCTGGCGCTGCCCGGCGAGACGCGCGCGCGGATCGTGGCGCATGTGCTGTGCCGGGTCGCGTCGGCGGAATACCGCCCGCGCCACGCCAAGCTCGCCGCGTTGATCGAGCGAATCGCCTCCGGGCGCGGGGGGACGCTGCATGGCTGCCGCGTGACGGTCGCGGACGACACGGTGCGGGTGACGCGCGAGCTGCAGGCGCTGCGGGGCGTGACCGCGCCGCCGGGCGCGCTCTGGGACGGGCGATGGCGGGTTACGGGCCCCGATTCCGGGGGGTTACATATCGCGGCGCTCGGCTCTCAGGGGCTGGCGGCGGTCCCGGACTGGCGCCGCACGGGCCTGCCCCGTGCGACGCTGCAGGCCTCGCCGGCGGTCTGGCAGGGTGACGCGCTCGTCGCGGCGCCGCTTGCAGGGGCGGGGCAGGGCTGGCAGGCCCTGCTCGAGGACGGCACCCGGGCGACAATCTCGTCATTATTGTCGCGTTGAACCCGGGGCCACAATCGCTATCTTGGGTGTAATTACGGTCGCGTGGCGGCCGCCGGTTTGAGGAGATCCCTTTTGGGCAACAACGCGCGCAACATCATCTTCTGGGTCGTCCTGTTCCTGCTGATGCTGGCGCTGTTCAACCTGTTCAGCAATGGCCAGCAGACCTCGCAGGCGCAATCCATCAGTTATTCGAATTTCGCCGAGCGGGTCGACCGCGGCGAGGTTGACAGCGTGAAGATCGACGGTGAGCGCGTGATCATCCAAGGCTCGGACGGGCGCGAATACACGACCGTCAAGCCGCAGGACGCGGAACTCACGCAGCGCCTGCTCGAACTCGGCATCGATGTCGAGGCCGAGCCGCAGGAAACCTCGGGCTTTCTCTCGGCGCTCGGGCTGTGGCTGCCCTTCCTCGTGCTGATCGCGATCTGGATCTACTTCATGAACCGGATGCAGGGCGGCGGACGCGGCGGCGCGATGGGCTTTGGCAAGTCCAAGGCCAAGATGCTCACCGAAAAGCAGGGGCGCGTGACCTTCGACGAGGTCGCCGGCATCGACGAGGCCAAGGAGGAACTCGAGGAGATCGTCGAGTTCCTGCGCAGCCCGCAGAAATTCTCCCGCCTCGGCGGCACCATCCCCAAGGGCGCGCTGCTGGTGGGCCCGCCGGGCACCGGCAAGACGCTGCTCGCGCGCGCCATCGCGGGCGAGGCGGGCGTGCCATTCTTCACCATCTCGGGCTCCGACTTCGTCGAGATGTTCGTGGGCGTCGGTGCCTCGCGGGTGCGCGACATGTTCGAGCAGGCCAAGAAGAACGCGCCCTGCATCGTCTTCATCGACGAGATCGACGCGGTCGGCCGCTCGCGCGGCGCCGGCCATGGCGGCGGCAACGACGAGCGCGAACAGACCCTCAACCAACTTCTGGTCGAGATGGACGGCTTCGAGGCCAATGAGGGCGTGATCATCGTCGCGGCCACGAACCGGCCCGACGTGCTCGACCCCGCGCTCCTGCGCCCGGGCCGTTTCGACCGGCAGGTGCAGGTGCCCAACCCCGACATCAAGGGGCGCGAGCAGATCCTCGGCGTGCATGCGCGCAAGGTGCCGCTGGGGCCGAATGTCGATCTGCGCATCATCGCGCGGGGCACGCCGGGCTTTTCGGGCGCCGATCTCGCCAACCTCGTCAACGAGGCGGCGCTGATGGCCGCGCGCACCGGGCGGCGTTTCGTCACGATGGACGATTTCGAGAACGCCAAGGACAAGGTCATGATGGGGACCGAGCGCCGCTCGATGGTCATGACCGAGGATGAAAAGAAGCTCACCGCCTATCACGAGGCCGGGCACGCCGTGGTCGGGCTGCATGTCCCGCAGCATGATCCGATCCACAAGGCGACGATCATCCCGCGTGGGCGCGCACTCGGCCTTGTGCTGTCGCTGCCCGAGCGTGACCAGCTCTCGGTGACCTACACCAAGTACAAGTCCAAGATCGCCATGGCGATGGGCGGCAAGGTCGCCGAGGAGCTCGTCTTCGGCAAGGAGAACGTCACCTCCGGCGCAGCCTCCGACATCCAGCAGGTCAGCAAGATCGCGCGCGCGATGGTCACCCAGTTCGGTTTCTCCGAGGAGCTGGGCAACATCGACTACGCGCCCAACGAGCAGGTCGGGATGTTCCAGCCCTCGAACGCCTCGCCGGAAACGCAGGAGCGCATCGACGCCGAGGTGCGCAAGATCGTGGACGAAGGCTACGAGACCGCCAAGCGCATTCTCACCGAGCACCGCGACGAACATGAGCGCCTCGCGCAGGGTCTTCTGGAATACGAGACGCTGACCGGTGATGAGATTTCCAAGGTGATGCGGGGCGAGCCGCTCGATCGCGGCGACGATGACGGGGGGCCGTCGCAACCCGAACGCTCCGACAAGCCGAGCGTGACCGCGATCCCCAAGACCCGCGGCAAACCGCGCCGCGGCGACGAGGGCGACGGCATGGAGCCCGAGCCGACCTGAGCGCCGCACGGCACGTCGACCCGACCCCGGCCTCACCGGCCGGGGTTTTTTCATGCGCGGCGCTGGTCTGACGGTTCCAACGCGGGATGTGTCGCAATCGCCAAGGTTTCCCGCTACCCCGCGCGCTATGAGGTTCCTAACCGGGTCGGGAGGCAGGCATGGCCGTCAAGAGTGACATCGAAATCGCACGCGCCGCGCGCAAGGAGCCGATCCAGGCGATCGGCGCGAAGCTCGGTATCCCGGAGGATCAGCTCGTCCCCTACGGCCATGACAAGGCCAAGGTTTCGCAGGGTTTCATCGATTCGGTGCAGGACCGCCCCGACGGCCGGCTGATCCTCGTGACCGCCATCAACCCGACCCCGGCGGGCGAGGGCAAGACCACCACGACGGTGGGGCTCGGCGACGGGCTCAACCGCATCGGCAAGCGCGCGGCGGCGTGCATCCGCGAGGCGTCGCTGGGGCCGTGCTTCGGGATGAAGGGCGGGGCCGCGGGCGGCGGCTATGCGCAGGTCGTGCCGATGGAGGACATGAACCTGCACTTCACCGGCGACTTTCACGCCATCACCAGCGCGCACAACCTGCTCGCGGCGATGATCGACAACCACATCTACTGGGGCAACGAGCTCGGTATCGACGAGCGGCGCATCGTCTGGCGCCGGGTGATGGACATGAATGACCGGGCGCTGCGCGACAACGTGGTGGGGCTTGGCGGCGTCGCCAACGGTTTCGCGCGCCAGACCGGCTTCGACATCACCGTGGCCTCGGAGGTCATGGCGATCCTGTGCCTCGCGACCGATCTGGCCGACCTGCAGCGCCGGCTCGCCGGGGTGATCGTCGCTTACCGGCGCGACCGTGCGCCGGTCTATGCGCGCGATCTGGGCGCGGACGGGGCGATGACGGTGCTCCTGCGCGAGGCGATGCAGCCCAACCTCGTGCAGACCCTCGAGAACAACCCGGCCTTCGTGCATGGCGGCCCGTTCGCCAATATCGCGCATGGCTGCAACTCGGTCGCCGCGACGCGCACCGCGCTCAAGACCGCCGACTACGTCGTCACTGAGGCCGGCTTCGGCGCCGATCTGGGCGCGGAAAAATTCATGAACATCAAGTGTCGCAAGGCCGGGCTCGCCCCCGACTGCGTGGTGCTGGTGGCCACGGTGCGGGCGATGAAGATGAATGGCGGCGTGGCCAAGGCCGATCTCGGGGCCGAGAATGTCGAGGCGGTGCAGAAGGGATGCGCGAATCTCGGCCGTCATATCAGCAACATCAAAACGTTCGGCGTGCCCGTCGTGGTGGCGATCAACCACTTCGCCGGTGACAGCGACGCAGAAATCGCCGCGGTGACCGACTATGTCGCGGCGCAGGGGTCCGAGGCGATCCTGTGTCGCCACTGGGCCGAGGGGGCGGCGGGAATCGAGGCGCTTGCTCACCGCGTCGCCGAGATCGCCGACGCGCGGTCCGCGCAATTCGCGCCGCTCTATCCCGCCGAGCGGCCGCTTTTCGAGAAGATCGAGACCATCGCGCGTCGCATCTATCGCGCCGACGACGTGCTCGCGGACAAGCGGGTGCGCGATCAGCTCCATGCCTGGGAGGCCGAAGGTTTCGGCGAGCTGCCCATCTGCATGGCCAAGACGCAATACAGCTTCTCAACTGATCCGGATCTGCGCGGCGCCCCCACCGGTCATGACGTGCCGGTGCGCGAGGTGCGGCTGTCGGCGGGGGCCGGTTTCGTCGTCGTGATCTGCGGGGAGATCATGACGATGCCGGGGCTGCCGCGCCGGCCCTCGGCGGAGTCGATCAAGCTCAATGCCGATGGCGATGTCGAAGGGCTGTTCTGACCGCTTGCAGCGCAGCGGCAAACGGGTCATCACGGTCGGGCCCGGTGCGAGGAGGATGCCATGAGCGCTGCGATCATCGACGGGAAGGCCATCGCGGCGCAACTGCGCACGCGCATAGCCGCGCAGGTGGCGCGTTTTCGCCAATCTAAGGGTGTCGCGCCGGGCCTCGCCGTGGTTCTGGTGGGCGAGGATCCGGCAAGTCAGGTCTATGTGCGCAACAAGGGCAAAGCGAGCGTCGCGGCCGGGATTGACAGTTTCGAACATCGGCTCGATGCGGCCACATCGCAGGACGAGCTGCTCGCGCTGATCGGCCGGCTCAACGCTGATCCCTCCATACATGGCATTCTGGTGCAGCTGCCGCTTCCACCTCAGATTGATGCGGGGCGCGTCATCGATGCCATCGATCCGGACAAGGATGTCGATGGCTTTCACATTTCCAATGTCGGGCGGCTGAACACGGGGCAGCCCGGCATGGTGCCCTGCACGCCGCTCGGCTGCCTGATGATGCTGCGCGATCACCTCGGCGATCTGTCCGGGGCGGAGGCCGTGGTGCTGGGCCGGTCCAACATCGTCGGCAAGCCGATGGCGCAGCTTCTGCTGCGCGACAACGCCACGGTCACGATCGCCCATTCGCGCACGCGCGATCTTGCCGATATCTGCCGGCGCGCGGAGATTCTCGTCGCCGCGGCGGGGCGGCCCGGGATGATCGGCGCCGACTGGATCCGGCCCGGCGCGACGGTGATCGATGTCGGCATCAATCGGGTTCCGGCCGCGAGCGGCAAGACCCGCCTTGTCGGAGATGTCGAGTTTGACGCTGCCGTTGCCGTCGCCGGGGCGATCACCCCGGTGCCCGGCGGGGTCGGCCCGATGACCATCGCCTGTCTGTTGGCCAATACGCTCACGGCGGCCTGCCGCGCGCACGGCGTGCCCGCGCCGGAGGGGCTGACGACCTGACGCGCCGCGGCGCGGCTTCGCGCTGCATTGCGGCGAATTGACAAGGACACTTTGTTACCTTTACTCCCGACCCGTGGAAACAAAGTTTCAGCGCCGATTCAGGAGAGAGCCGTGACCGACGCCCCGACCCGTGACAATCCGTGGATGTTTCGTACCTATGCGGGGCATTCGACGGCGGCCGCGTCCAATGCGCTCTATCGTTCCAACCTGTCCAAGGGGCAGACCGGGCTCTCGGTGGCCTTCGATCTGCCCACGCAGACGGGGTATGACAGCGATCATCCGCTGGCGCGCGGCGAGGTCGGCAAGGTCGGCGTTCCGGTCGCGCATCTGGACGACATGCGCGCGCTCTTCGAGGGCATCCCGCTCGAAGAGATGAACACCTCGATGACCATCAACGCCACCGCGCCCTGGCTCTTGGCGCTCTATGTCGCGCTGGCCGAGGAGCAGGGCGCGGATATCGCGAAGCTGACCGGCACGGTGCAGAACGACATCATCAAGGAATACCTCTCGCGCGGGACCTATGTCTGCCCGCCCGAGCCGAGCCTGCGCATGATCACGGATGTCGCCGCATGGACGCGGTCGAACATGCCGAAATGGAACCCGATGAATGTTTGTTCCTACCACCTGCAGGAGGCGGGCGCGACGCCCGAGCAGGAGCTCGCCTTTGCGCTGGCGACGGCGACCGCGGTGCTCGACGATCTGAAAGGCAAGGTCGCGGCCGAGGACTTCCCGGCCATGGTCGGCCGGATCAGCTTCTTCGTGAACGCCGGAATCCGCTTCGTGACGGAAATGTGCAAGATGCGCGCCTTCACCGAGCTTTGGGACGAGATCTGCCGCGAGCGTTACGGTGTCGAGGAGGCGCGGTATCGCCGCTTTCGCTACGGCGTGCAGGTGAACTCGCTGGGCCTCACCGAGCAGCAGCCGGAGAACAACGTCTATCGCATTCTGCTCGAGATGCTGGCGGTCACCCTGTCGAAGACCGCACGGGCGCGCGCCGTGCAGCTGCCGGCCTGGAACGAGGCGCTCGGCCTGCCGCGGCCCTGGGATCAGCAATGGTCGCTGCGGATGCAGCAGATCCTCGCCTACGAGACCGATTTGCTGGAATACGGCGACCTTTTCGACGGCAATCCGGTCGTGGCGGCTAAGGTTGAAAAACTGAAAGCCGATGCGCGCGCCGAACTCGCTACGATCGACGCGATGGGCGGCGCGGTCGGCGCGATCGAATACATGAAGGGCCGGCTCGTCGAGGCAAATGCCGAGCGTCTCGCCGGGATCGAGTCGGGCGCAACATCCGTCGTCGGCGTGAACCTCTATACCGGGACCGAACGCTCGCCGCTGACCACCGGCGAGGGGTCGATCATGGTCGCCGATCCCGACGCCGAGGCCGATCAGCTCTCCCGGCTCGCCGCGTGGCGCGCGGCGCGTGACGAGCGGGCTGTCGCGGCGGCGCTCGACGAGCTGCGCGCGGCGGCGCGCTCGGGCGCCAACATCATGCCGCCCTCGATCCGCGCGGCGAAGGCCGGGGCCACAACGGGCGAGTGGGGCGAGATCGTGCGCCAGGCCTTCGGCAAGTATCGCGCGCCGACCGGCGTCGCGACGGCGCCGTCGAACCGCACCGAGGGTCTCGAGGAGATTCGCGCGGCGGTCGATGCGGTGTCGTCCCGGCTCGGGCGCCGGCTCAAGCTTCTGGTGGGCAAGCCGGGGCTCGACGGGCATTCCAACGGCGCCGAGCAGATCGCCGCGCGGGCGCGCGATTGCGGCATGGCGTTCAGCTATGCCGGGATCCGGCTCACGCCCGAGGAGATCGTCGAGGCAGTTCGCGACGAGGGCGCGCATGTGGTCGGGCTCTCGATCCTGTCGGGGTCGCACATGCCGCTCATGGAGGATCTGATGGAGCGGCTGCGCGCGGCGGGGCTCGGCGAAGTGCCGGTCGTTGTCGGGGGCATCATCCCCGCCGATGATGCGGCACGCCTGCGGTCGATGGGCGTGGCCGCCGTCTACACCCCGAAGAATTTCGAGATGAACCGCATCATGATGGACATCGTCGCCCTCGCGGATCCCTCTCCCGTCGCCGCCCAGTAACCGGATGCCAACGGCATAAGTTGGGGGTTGACACGAATGTTTGACTTCGACTCAATATTTTATTAACGTGTCATCACGAGCAGTCATTCCGGCCATGCCGGAATAACAAGGTCACGGTCGGCAAGCGGCCGGAACACGAAGCGGGCGTTTGTCCGGCTCTGCCGGGGCGGACGTGTTTGGGGCAGGAAGCAGGGGAGAGCCGCGATGGCGGATACCTTTACAGCAGACATATATCAGGCGGATCTGGGCATCTCGATCGGCAGCGGGACACCGAATGACAGTTCGGCGCAGAACGCGGGCGCCGGAACCATGCGCGACATGGACATCGAGGTGCCGGGCGGCAAGGCCGCGGTCGGCTCGGATATCAACTTCGGCGGGCAGGATCTGACGATCATTGGCTCCGGGCGTGCCGAGACCTACGACCAGTTCACCAACGAATCGATGGGCGATGCCGTCGATGTCGTGATCGCCGTGGACTCGAACGGCAACCAGGTGGTGATCTTTCCCGAGGGTGCGCCCGATGAAATTCTGAACAACCCGCCCACGAGCTACTCATTGCGCATCCGCGACACCGACGCGGTGGGCTACGATTTTGACGGTGGTGAGCCGCTGTGTTTTGCCGAGGGCACGCTGATCCGCACGCCGCTCGGCGATGTGGCGATCGAGACGCTGCGCGCGGGCGATCTCCTCCTAGACAGCAACGGCGATGAGCATGTGATCCGCTGGATCGGCTCGACCCGGCTGCGCCTCGGCGGAGCGAACGCCAAGTTCCGCCCGGTGCGCATCCCGGCCGGAAGTCTCGGCGTGGGCCGGCCGAGCGCCGATCTGCGCGTATCGCCGCAGCACCGGGTGCATCTGTCGGATGGCCGGATCAAGCTGCTCTTTGCGCTCGACGCGGCGATGGCGCCGGCCAAGCATCTCGTCTCCGGTGTGATCGATTACGATTTCGACGCCGAGGAAGTGACCTATTATCACCTCCTGTGCGACGAGCATGTGGTCCTCGTGGCGAACAATCTCGAAAGCGAGAGCCTGCTTCTGGGTGACATGGCGCGCTCGACCTTCGACGTGCAGGCCTGGAACGAAGTGCGCGCGCTGTTTCCCGAGCTCGACGATCCCGAGCGCGCCCGCGCGCTCAGCAACCCCGCCGCGCCAGTGCTCAAGGCGCATGAGGCGGCGCTGTGGCGCGAGGACGCGACCGTCTGATCCGGGCGGAAGATCAAGGGGGGCGCGCCGGCTGCGAGGCTGGCGCGCCCCTTCGCACGGGGGGCGCTGCCGAGCTCTAACCTCTTGAACTGCCATGCTCAAAGAGCGCAAAACCGGTCCCCGCTCCTGCGCGACATGCTCTAGAGCGCGTCGCTTCCTTTCGGATTCAGGATTCCCGGATCGGCCATGATGTGGTTCCCTTCCCTTGAGGCAGATATTGGGGTCACAGATGGGCAAGCCACATCCGATAGAACTTCGAAC
>PUKW01000211.1 GCA_003550665.1 Paracoccaceae bacterium
AATCCGCCCCGAAACCTGGGACTGAGCGGACGCAGCGGCGCGCAGCTTATCCGTACCGTGCATCCGGGCTCGCGCCGCGACCGCCGGCGCGCGCCCTCAGCCCTCCAGACGGTTGAGGCCACACCAGCGCGCGATGAAGAGCGCGAGCACGCGCGTCACCTCCGCCACCGAGTCCAGATCGACGCACTCGTCGAAGCCGTGGATGTTGCGCGCATGCGGGCCGAAACAGAAGGACGGGATGCCGTAATAGAGGCCGTAGAAGCGCGTGTCGGTCAGCGCGGTCATGCGGTGCTCGGGCAGGGGAGCATCGGCGCCCTGCACATCGCGCAGGGCGGCGTGCAGGGTGTCGAGGCCGGGCCGGGCGTCATCGCCCAGCACATAGCCCTCGGCCTGAAAGCCGTTCCAGACCACCTCGGGCGGGTTGTTTGACAGGAAGGGATGGCTGCGGCTGGCATCCGCGATGCACGCGGCGATCTCGGCCTTGCACGCGTCGAGCGACCAGCCCGGCAGCAGGCCCATCCGGCAATCGACATCGCACCAGGCCGGCACCGAACTCGCCCAGTCGCCGCCCGCGATCTTGCCGGCATTGAGATTCAGCGGATGCGGCACGTCCGCGTAGATCGGGTCCTCGGCGGCGCGGGCGTTCCAGTCGGCCTCCAGCCCCTGCAGTGCCTCGATCAGGTGAAAGGCGGCCGTGATCGCGTTCGACCCTTCGCCGGCGGTGGCGACATGGGTGGGCCGGCCCCGCACCCGCAGCTTGAACCACACGACCCCGATCTGGGCGCGGTTGACGGATAGGTTCGAGGGCTCGGGGATCACGCACAGATCCGCCCGGTAGCCGCGCTGCAGCGTCGAAAGCGCGCCGAGGCCGGTGGATTCTTCCTCGATGACCGATTGAAAATGCACCCTTGCGGCTGGCTCATACCCCGCCGCGCGGATCGCATCGAGCGCGAAGAGCGCGGCCGTCGTGCCGGCCTTCATGTCGCCCGCCCCGCGCCCATACATCCACCCGTCGCGGATCTCGGGGGCGTAGGGCGGCGTGCTCCACATCTCGACCGGGCCTTCCGGCACCACGTCGAGATGGCCCTGCAGGATCAGCGAACGCCCCTTGACCGGCCCGCGCGGGCGATGCGTGCCGACGACGCTGCGCGCGCTCGCGAAGCGGCCCGCCTCCGATCCCTCGATCGGGCCGAAGCCCGGCAGCGGCTCCAGATCGGCAAGGTCGAGCGCCCAGTCATCGACGTCATAGCCGCGCTCTCGCAGGGCATCGGCCATGAAATCCTGCGCCGGGCCCTCCGCGAAGCGCAAGCTTGGGATGGCCACGAAATCGGCGAGAAATCGGGACTGAGCGCTGAACGCGTCGTCGACGGCGGCGCGCAGGCTCTCGACTGGGATCGTATCGGTCATGCAGGGGCCCTTGTTCAGTCTCGAAAGGATGAGCGTTCTCCGGCGGGGTCCGCCGAGCGGTCGGAGGTTCGTGTCATCATGCGGCGCTGGCATGGGCGGCGCCCAACACGCCACGTCGGTTCTTGAGCTCACTGCGCGTCGCGAGCGGGCGATGAGAGAGCCGAATGGGGCGAGAAAGTCGGCCCCCACGCGCGCGCTGCAAAGACTTTATCCGGTTGTGCTGGCGTGTGCCATGGCGCTCGTCCAGTTCATCTCGCTCCACCCACGCGCCGCGCATGAATGGCGGCAGACACTGCACACCGCCGCTGCGATTCTGCGCAACGGTTCGGCCGGATCGTCGGCATCCCCGCAACTGCGACTGCGAATGCAAGTTGCGCCAAAGCGGGAAGTGGTCGCGAGGTAGGCGCCTCCGACGCTGCTCCACCGGATCAGCTGGAAGAACTACGAGTGGCTGGTTCGGTGTCGCTGCGCCGCTGCATTCCATCTCGTTGAGTGACAGCAACGGGCTAATTCTGTTGAGAAACCATGGTTGTTTTGCGGTGCGACCGCGGTTTCAATTCTCCTGTCGGAGCAGGGGGGTGACGGCGATGATGGGATCGCGGCACGCGCCGGGGAGCGTGCATCGGCCTTCGGCGCGCTTTTCAGGGCACGGCAACGCGTCAGTCATCCGGTCTCTCATTCGCGTCCACGCAGATGCGCGAGCATGGTTTCGGCGCCCGAGACCTTGAGCGGAACGCCGGGGGGATTGTCGCGAAAGCCGGGTTCGGAGTTCAGCGTGACGATTTCGCGATCCTCGACCAGCATCGCGTAGCGCCAGCTTCGAAAGCCCATGCCCTGCGCGGACCGGTCGACGAGCATGCCCATCTTGCGGGTGAACTCCCCGTTGCCATCGGGCAGCATGACCACCTTCTCGACATCGCGCGACCTGGCCCACTGGAACATCACGAAGGCGTCGTTGACCGCGAGGCAGACCACACTGTCGGCGCCGGCGTCGATGAAATCGTCATGGTGGCGCTCAAATCCCGGCAAATGCTCATCTGAACACGCAGGGGTGAACGCCCCGGGCACCGCAAAGAGCACCACCCGTTTGCCGGCGAACACGGCGTCGCTGGTAATGTCCTGCCACTCGAAGGGATTGTCGCCCGAAAGCGCGGGATTTCGCACGCGTGTGTGAAACACGGCGTCCGGGACGTGCTGTGGGGTCATGAAGTCTTCTCCGATTCGTATCGCAACGGGGTGATTTGCGGCCCCATCATCGTGCCGAGCGCGCGTTGCGCAAGAACGTTCTCGAACACCTCAAGCCTGCGAATTCAACACCGCCGGCGCAGAGCCGGGCGTAACGCGGTCGTTTCCCTTCGGCCATCGCGCAGTCCTCGCACCGCGCGGCGTCGACTTCATCAGGCTTCCTGTTAATACATGATTAACTCGACTGCGTTCTGGTGGGCGCGTGGCGTGAACAGGGGGTGATCGTGGCAAGCTTGCCCATGTCGGGGCGGCGCGGATTTTCGGGCGAGCGGGCGGCGCGACCATCCGTCACGCTGCTCCTTGTCGTCGCAGCAGCGGCCCTCGCTGGCACGTTGCTGGTACCGGCAGGCCCGTACCGCGTCGTTATTCTGGCGATCGGGGCGACGCTGCTCGCGCTTGCCGCGCTCATCGGCCTTCAGCGGTGGGTCGCATCGCTGGGCGACCGGCGTCTGCGCGCGCGGGTGGGCGCGGTGACCGCCGACGATCCGACCCCGTGCATCGCGACCGACGATGCGGGTTTGGTGCGGCATCAGAATGGCGCCGCGCGCGCGCGTTTCGGGCATTGTCAGGGAGAGCCCGTGACGAAGGCGCTCGGTGGCTTTCTCGCCAGCCCCGGCGCGCTTCTGCCGCAGATCCAGGCTGCTGCGGCCCGGACCGGCCATGCGGTGCGAGACTTTCCCACGCGTGACGGGCATCTGAGGTTATCGGCCCACAGTCTGCGTCCGTCGGGCTGCCTGTGGCGCGTCGAAGCGCTGCCTGGCCCCACCTCGGGCGGGTTCGGCCCGGACCCGCTTGCGGTCCCGGCGGCGATCACGGCGCCGGACGGCACGATTCTCGAGCTCAACGCCGCGCTCCGAAACCTCATGGCGGACAGTCCTGCATCGCTGGGAGAGATCCTCACCGATGACCCCGGCGTCGCGAGCGGCCCGGTCGATCTCGTTACGCCGCAAGGACCGCTGCGCAAATGGTTGGTTCAGGAGCCGCAGGAGCAGGGGCGGCAGGCGTGTTACTTCCTGCCCCCACAGATCGGCCGGACAGCGCATGAACCGGCGCTTGCGGCCGGGACACTCGAGGATTTCGAGTCGCTTCCCGTCGCGCTCATCGGTCTCGATGCCGATGGCAATGTTGTCCAGGATAACGCCGAGGCGCGGCGCCTGCTCGAGATTGCCACGACCCCGGTGCCATTCTCCGAACTCGTCGAGGGGCTCGGCCGCCCGATCGGGGCCTGGTTGCGCGATGCGCTGGAGGGGCGGACCCTTGGTGAGCCGGAGATCCTTCGCGCATGCCGAGTCGACCCGGAACGTTTCGTGCAGGTCACCCTGCGCAGCGGTGACGCATCGGGCGACGCGGTCCTGATCGCGGTCATCAGTGATGCCACGGAACTCAAGAACCTTGAAGCGAAGTTCGTCCAGAGCCAGAAAATGCAGGCGATCGGGCAGCTCGCCGGTGGTGTCGCGCATGACTTCAACAACCTTCTCACGGCGATATCGGGTCACTGTGACCTGCTGCTGCTGCGTCATGCGGAAGACGATCCCGACTATCCCGATCTTATCCAGATCCACCATAACGCCAACCGGGCCGCCAGCCTCGTCGGCCAGCTTCTCGCATTTTCGCGCAAGCAGGCGCACAAACCCGAGCTGCTCGACCTGCATGATACGCTCTCGGATCTGACGCATCTGCTCAACCGGCTCGTGGGGGAGAGTGTCCGGCTCGTGCTCGACCTCGCGGCGGAGCCGCTGCACCTCCACGCGGACAAGCGTCAGTTCGAGCAGGTGATGATGAACCTCGTCGTCAACGCGCGCGATGCCATGCCCGAAGGCGGCGACGTCACGATCGCGGCGGCGCCCTGCCGGCTCGACACCGAGCTTCGCCGCGATCGCGCGGTGGTTCCGCCCGGCGACTACATCAGGATCACCATCACCGATGCCGGTGTCGGGATCGAGCCGGAGAAACTGGATCGCGTCTTCGAGCCGTTCTACACGACCAAGCGCGTCGGCGAGGGCACGGGGCTCGGCCTGTCCACGGTCTACGGGATCATGAAGCAGTCGGGCGGGTTCGTCTTCTGTGACAGCGAGGCGGGCGCGGGCGCCGTGTTCACGCTGTATCTGCCCGCGTCGGCGCCGGCGGACGCGCAAGGCCCTGTCGCGGGAACGCGCGAGGCCGCGCCTGCGGGTGACGCGGTCGTGCTGCTCGTCGAGGACGAGGCACCCGTTCGTGCGTTCGCGGGGCGGGCCTTGCGGATCCGCGGCTTCAGCGTGATCGAGGCCGATTCCGCGGAAACGGCGCTCGAGCTGCTGGACGACGAAAACCTGCATGTGGATATCTTCGTCACCGATGTCAGCCTTCCCGGAATCGACGGTCCAGGCTGGGTGCGAATGGCGCTCGAACGGCGGCCCGACACGCCGACGGTCTTCATTACGGGCCACGCCGCCGAGTCGCTCACGAATGATCTGGATCGGCTGCCGAATGCATGCCTGCTGGCGAAACCGTTCTCCATCTACGACCTCTCGCACATGGTGGGCACGCAGCTCTCACGCGCCTGAGGCGCCGGCCGCCATGCGGATGACTGGGGACCGCGCCGCGGCCGCCGTGTGCGCGCCATGCGCGATCGGTTTGAACTCAGACGAGCGCGAGAAGCTTGCGCGCCGTTTCTGCGGAGGATGCCGGGTTCTGGCCGGTCACCAGCTTGCCATCGGTCACCACGAAGGAGGCCCAGTCATCCCCCTTCTGGTAGTCGGCGCCATTGGCGATCAGCATGTCCTCGACGAGAAACGGAACCACCTCGGTCAGGCCGACGCCCGCTTCCTCGCCATTGGTAAAGCCCGTCACCCGCTTGCCGGCGACGAGCGGTTTTCCGTCCGCAGCTTTGGGGTGCCTGAAGACGCCGGGCGCGTGGCAGACCGCGCCGATGGGCCGGTCATCGGCCGCGAAGCGCTCGATCAGGGACATGCTGTCGGCATCTTCGGCCAGGTCCCAGAGCGGGCCGTGACCGCCCGGATAGAAGGCCGCGTCGAAACCCGAAGCCTCGATCGCCGAGAGCCTGTCTGTGCTGGCGAGGGCCTCTTGCGCCGCCGCGTCGCCGCGGAAGCGCCGGGTCGCGTCGGTCTGTGCGTCCTCGGCGTCGCTGGCGGGGTCGATCGGCGGCTGACCGCCCTTGGGCGAGGCGAGCGTCACCTCGGCGCCGGCATCCTTGAACACGTAATAGGGTGCGGCGAACTCCTCGAGCCAGAAGCCGGTCTTGTTGCCCGTCTCACCGAGCCGGTCATGCGATGTCAGAACCATCAGGATCTTCATGGGGGTGTCTCCTTGTAAGCCTGAATGTCCACGATCCAGGGGAATGGCGTGTTCGTCGAAGGGCTCGAATGAACCTCTCGGCTCCGGCAAGTCCGCGATGTCGTACGCTGATCGGCCCCAGCCGCCCTCTGGCGGCCAATGGCCGAGCCGGGGCAGGCAGGCCGGCCATCGCGGGCGCTCTCGGCCGGGGCGCAATGGCGGAGGCTTGGTCAAGGGTCTTGCACGGAGCCCCGTGACCGTGACCTATACCTGAAGGCCGCGAAGACAACAGTTGATCGGTTGCGTGAAACCGCCCGAAAGGGCGCGTCGCTCGACACGGTCAGAACACGGCGTGCGCGCCGCGATCATCTGCGATCTCGCCGCGCAGCATCCGCGTGTAATGCGCGCGCAGGGTATCGCGCCCGGTCTCCGGCGTGGCGTCGGCGTCATAGCGTCCGGTCTCGGGGTTCAGCACCAGCATCGACTCGGTCGCATAATAGCGGCCGATACGCGCAAATTCGGCGCTCGCGCGCATGCGCGCGAGCGGGCGGCCCAGAAGGTCCAGCCCGGCGATGATCCCGTCGAGCAGCGCCACCGGCACACGGCGAAAGCGCGGCGGTCGTCTGGCGAGTTCGAAGAGCAATTCGCCCTGCTGCCGCGGCGTCATCGCCGGACCCGGCCCGCCGATGGGAAGCACCCGGTTGCGCCGGTCCTCCCGCTCGAGGCAGGCGACCATGTAGTCGGCCAGATCGGCATCGCTGATCGGTTTGCAGGCGGTCAGCGCCCCGTCGCCGAAAAGCAGGAAGGGCCGGCCCCGCCGGACCCGCTCGACCTGTCCCGACAGCGATTTGAACAGGGCCGTCGGCCGCACGATCGACCAATCCACGCCGCAGGACATCAGTTCCGCTTCGAAAGCCAGCTTGGCGCGCTGGAATTCCAGCAATGGTTTCTGCACGCAGATGGCCGAGAGCAGCACCACATGCTCCACCCCGGCGTCGCGCGCCACGCGCAGCGCGTCGCAATGGGCCCGGTGATCGATCGCCCAGGCATCGGCCGGCGCGCCGTTGCGCGACGCCATGCACGAGATCATGGCATCGAAGCGCTCACCGCGCAGGCCGTCGCGCGCCAGCGCCTGCGGGCAGGTCACCTCGGCCTCGCGCATGATCGCCCCCGCCGGAAGGCTCGCTGCCGGCGCGTCTGGCGGCCGCGGACGCAGGACACAGACCACCTCGTGTCCGTGCCGCAGCAGCGCCGCAACCGTCGCCCGGCCGACGGTGCCACTCGCACCAAGCATGAGCACGCGCCGCCGGTCGGCGCGCGGGGCGGCAGATGCGGCGGTGGGGATATCTGCCTCGGTCGGGTCCGTCACGGCTTCGTCGTCCAATCCTGGCGCGCAACGCCCTTGTCCGGGCGCCGACAACCCGGTTCATCGCACGGCGGACGCGCCCGATGCAATTGCCCGAGCGGCCGCGCATGCGACCGAATGGCCGGGCCTGATCCCTCGGGCGCGCCCATGGGGCCGCGCCGACCGGGGCATGGCCGCCGCCCGCCATAGGCGGGGGCCGCCGGTGCGACGAAGCATGGTGTTCCACCGCGCGACATGATAGCAATTTTCATTGCAAGCCGGATGGGGAGCGCGCGATGCAAGGGTCGGGTCAGCCGGGGGAATACGAGGCCCTGATCGGGCTGATCCATGACCGGTTCGAGGAGATGAGCAGGACGCATCAGCGAATTGCCGTCTTCATAACCGAAAACCCCAACGACGTGGCGATGCTGTCGGTGAACGCGCTGGCAAACCGGTGCGGCATTCACGCGTCGAGCTTCGTGCGTTTTGCGCAGACGCTGGGATACAAGGGGTTCAAGGAGCTACAGGGTATCTTTCACCGGCGGTTGTCGAGCACGGCGCCGGGCCATGCGGCGCGGATCAAGGCGCTCGCAAGCGACGAGGCGGCGCGGGAGAAGTCGGAGCAGGGGCTTCTGCGCGAGCTCGTCGCGCGCGACATTGCCGCGCTGCAGGACCTCGTGGAGCGTATCCCCGAAGCCGATCTCTACCGTGCGGTGCGGATGATGGAGCGCGCCGACACGATCTTCCTGGTCGGACAGCTGCGCTCGGCGCCGGTGGTGGAGCTGCTGCGCTACGTGCTCACGATGCTGGGCCAGCGCGTGGCGCTGCTCGATGCGAGCGGGGGGCTGGCCGCGCATATGGCGCGGGTCATCGGGCCGCGCGACCTGATGGTGGCGGTGTCGTTCCGGCATTATGCCGAGGAGGTCGTGGCCGTGGCCGAGGAGGCCGCCGCGCGGGGGGCGCCCGTCGTCGCGATAACGGATTCGACGCTCTCGCCGGTGGCGCGCGCGGCGTCGGTGCTCTTCGCGGTGCCCGAGCACGACCACGCCTTTTCGCGCTCGCTCGCCGCACCGATGTGCCTGGCGCAGGCGCTGACCGTCGGGCTCGCTGCGCGGCTGCAGGAGGACCGCGTGACCCCGCGCATCCCCACGGTGACGCGCGCGCGCTGAGCCTCCGGGCATGAGCGGTGCGTCCGGCACGGGCGGCGCGGTGTTGTAGGCGCCGTGGACCGACTGGTCGAAGGGGATCACCGCGCCGGTCATCATGCCGCTGTCGCCGGAGGCGAGGAAGGCGACCGCGCGGGCGACCTTGGCCGGGTCGAGGAGCCGCCCGAAGGGCTGCGCCGCCGCCGCTTCGGCCTGCCAGCCCGGCGCGGCGCCGTGGTACTCGCGCTGGATGCGGTCCTCGCCGTCCGAGTTCATCCAGCCGATATCGAGCTGATTGACCCGGATGCGGTTGCGCATCAGCGCAAAGCCCGCGTTGCGCGTCAGTGTCGCAAGCGCGCCTTTCGACGCGGAGTAGGGTGTGAGAAACGGCTGCCCGGCATGGGCCGAGGCCGAGCCGATATTGACGATCGCCCCCGCGATCCCTCGCGGATCATCAGCCGGGCCGCCCCCTGCATCATGAAGAAGGGCGCGCGGGTGTTGACGGCGAAGAGGCGGTCGAAGAGGTCGGGCGTGGTGTCGAGCAGGGTGCCGCGATCGGTCAGCCCCGCGGCGTTCACGAGGATATCGATGCGGCCGAACCGGGCATCCGCCTCTGCGATCACCGCCCCGCAATCGGCGGCCTCGGCGGCCTCGGCGAGATCGGCGGCGACGAAATGCACCTCGATCGACGCGCTTGCCGCGATCTCTGCGGCCACGGCGCGTCCCTTCTGCGCGCTGCGCCCGCACAGCACGAGCCCCGCCGCGCCCGCCGCGGCGAACTGGTGCGCGACGGCTGCGCCGAGACCCTGCGCGCCGCCGGTGATCACGGCGATCTTTCCATCGAGACGGTTCATGTCAGTCGTCCGTGATCCTGTACCCGGCCGCCTGAAGCGCCGCGCTCAGCGCCGCGCGTCCCTCGATGGCGTAGTCGAGCGGCGGGGCGAGCGACGGGTCCTGCTCGGCCTCGACGACGAACCAGCCCTCATACCCCGCATCCGCGAGCCGCCGCGCGATGGCGTGAAAGTCGAGCATGCCGTCGCCCGGCACGGTGAACACGCCCTTGAGCACGGCGTCGAGGAAGCTCTCGCGGTCGCGGTCGAGCCCGGTGAGCACCTTGGCGCGCACATCCTTGGCGTGGACATGAGAAATGCGGTCGCCGTGCCGGTCGATGATCCGCAGCGGGTCGCCGCCCGCAAACGCCATGTGCCCCGGATCGAAGAGCAGCCGAAGCGCCGGACCCGAGGCCGCCATCAGCGCGTCGAGATCGGCCTCGGTCTCGATCGGCGCGCACATGTGATGGTGATAGGCGATCGGCATTCCCTGATCGGCACACCATTCGGCGAAATCGGTCATGCGCCGGCCGTAATCGCGGATCGTGCCGCCGTCGAGCCGGCGGCGCGTGGCGATGGGCGCGCCGCGGTCGCCCTGGATCGAGCCCGCCGTCTCACCATAAACGATGCAGGGCGCGCCCACGGTCTTGAAAAGCTCGAGCTGCGGCGTGATGCGCGACTGCTCGGCGGCCATGTCGTTGTCGAGCAGCGTGCCCGAATACCACCCGCCCGCGAGCCGCAGCCCGTGCAGATCCAGCACCGCCTTGAGCTCATCGGCCGCGCGCGGGAACTTGCCGCCCATCTCGACGCCGCGATACCCCGCCTGCCGGGCTTCGGACAGGCAGGTCGCGAGCGACGTTCCTCCGCCGAGCTCGGGCATGTCGTCATTGGTCCAGCCGATCGGGGCGATGGCGAGTTTGGCCTGCATGCTACACCCCCACGCGTTGACGGCGGCGGATATCGTCGTGGTCCGCGCGCGCATCGCGCACCTCCTCGCGCGCGCTCACCTCGGGCACACCGACATCCCAGGCCGCGTCGCCCGGCACCCAGGAATGCGCGTCGGTGGTGATGGAGATGACGGTCGTGCGGTCGGTGGTCTTCGCCCATTCGAGCGCAGTCTCGAGATCGGACAGGCTCTCGACATGGCGCGCGGCGGCCCCCATCGCCTCGGCGTGCTTGGCGAAATCGACGGCGACGGGGGTCTTCACGCGGCTGTCGCGGATCAGGTTGTTGAAGGACGCGCCGCCCTTGAAGTTCTGCAGCCGGTTGATCACCGCAAAGCCGCCATTGTCGCACACCACCACGATCATCTTGTGGCCGGTGAGCACCGTGGACCAGATATCCGAGTTCATCATCATGTAGGAGCCGTCGCCGACCATCACGATGGGCGTGCCGTCGCCGGCCATCGCATGGCCCCAGCCGCCCGCGATCTCGTAGCCCATGCAGGAGAAGCCGAACTCGCAATCGAAGCTGTGCGGGGTCTTCACGCGCCAGCCCTTCGTCGTCTCGCCGGGCAGCCCGCCGGCGGCGGTCACCATCGTGTCCCGTGCCCCGGCGGCGCCGTTCACCACCCCCACGACCTGCGCATAGGTGGGCACCGGGGCGTTGGTGGGTTTCTGATGCTCGTCGAGGATCGCGTTCCAGCCGGCGAATTCCTCGCGCCCCTTGCGCGTCCATCCCGCGTCGGCGCGCCAGTCGCCGAGGGCCGCATCGAGCTCGCGCAGTGTCTCGCGCGCATCGCCCACCACTGACAGCGCGCGGTGCTTGGTGGCATCCCAGCGCGCGGTGTTGACCGACAAGAAGCGCGCTTCGGGCGCAAACGCCGTCCACGAGCCGGTGGTGAAATCCTGCAGCCGCGTGCCCACGGCCAGCACCAGGTCCGCCTCCTCGGCCATCGCGTTGGCCGAGGACGACCCGATGACCCCGATGGGTCCGACATGGGCGGGGTGGTCATGGGTGACGGCGGATTTGCCCGCGATCGTCTCGGCCAGCGGGATGCCGCGCGCCTCGGCAATGCCGGCGAGCACCTCTTCGGCGCCCGAATAGCGCACGCCGCCGCCGGAGATGATGAGCGGCTTCTTCGCCGCGCGCAGCGCCGCGGCGGCGTCTTTGAGGCTCGCGCTGTCGGGGCGCGGGCGCGGGATGCGGTGCACGACGGGCTCGAAGAGCTCGGCCGGGTAATCAAAAGCGATCTCCTGCGTGTCCTGACACAGCCCGATGAAGGCGGGCCCGCAGCTCGCCGGGTCGAGCATCGTGGCGATGGCCTGCGGCAGCGAGGAGATGATCTGCTCGGGATGGGTGATGCGGTCCCAGTAGCGGGTGACGGGGCGGAAGGCGTCGCTCACGCTCACGGTCGGGTCATCGAACGCCTCGACCTGCTGCAGCACCGGGTCGGGGCGGCGATTGGCGAACACGTCGCCCGCCAGCAGCAGCACCGGCAGCCGATTCGCATGCGCCAGCGCCGCGGCGGTGACCATGTTGGTGGCACCCGGCCCGATCGAGGAGGCCGCGATCATCATCTGCCGGCGCCGCTTCGCCTTGGCAAATGCAATGGCGGCGAGGGTCATGGATTGCTCGTTCTGCCCGCGCCAGGTGGGCAGCGCGTCCTGCGCGGCCTCGAGCGCCTCGCCGAGGCAGGTCACGTTGCCGTGCCCGAAGATCGCGAAGGCCCCCGCAAAGAGCGGCACGCGGGCGCCGTCGATCTCGGTGTGCTGGTTGCACAGGTAGCGTACAAGCGCCTGCGCCATGGTCAGGCGAATCGTTGGACGGCTCATGAGGCTCCTCCCGCTTCGTATTGCTGCGCCAAGAATGATTATTGACAAGTGGGCATCATTGCAATGATCATTGCAGGGCCGATGGCAGAGCGCCGCCGGGCTAGGGGAGTAAAGCGATGATCCGAGTCGCCGTTCTGGGCTGTGGCCGTATCGGGCGGATGCACGCCGCCAACATCGCCGCGCATCCGCGCGCCGCGCTCTCCATGGTTCACGACGTCCACGCCCCCGCCGCCGACGCCGTCGCCGCCGAGCACGGCGTGCCCACGGGCAGCGCCGATGACGCCTTCGGCCCCGGCATCGACGCGGTGCTCGTCGCCACCGCGACCGAGACCCATGCCGATTTCATCGAGCGCGCCGTCGCCGCCGGCACGCCGATCCTGTGCGAAAAGCCCATCGATCTCGATCCGGCCCGCGTGGCGCGCTGCGCCGAGGCGATCGCGGGGGCCTCCGTGCCGGTTCAGATCGGCTTCAACCGCCGCTTCGACCCCGGCCACCGCGCCGCGCGCGATGCGCTGCGTGCGGGCGAGATCGGCGATCTGCAGCAGGTCGTCATCACCTCGCGCGACCCCGCCATGCCGCCGCGCGTCTACTACGCCGCCGCCGGGGGGCTGATGCGCGACATGACGATCCACGATTTCGACCTCGCGCGCTTCATGCTCGGTGCCGAGCCGGTGGAGATCTTCGCCGTCGCCGGGCGGCGCACCGACCCCGCGCTGATGGCCGAGCTCAATGATCATGACAGCGCGATGGTCGTGATGCGCACCGCCGACGGCGTGCAATGCCACATCAACAATGCGCGCTGCGCGGTCTATGGCTACGATCAGCGCGTCGAGCTTCTGGGCGATGCGGGGATGCTCGTCTCCGGCAACCGCAAGCCCCACGAGATGCGCCGCTACACCGCCGCGCAGTCCGAGGCCGCCGCGCCCTACGAGTTCTTCTTCGTCGAACGCTACGCCGAGGCCTTCCGCGCTCAGCTCGACGCCTTCTTCGACAGCATCGAGACCGGCGCCGCGGTTCAGGCGGGCTTCGAGGACGGCCACTGCGCGCTCTTGCTCGCCGAAGCCGCCTATCGGTCGCTGCGCGAGGGGCGCATGGTGCGTGTCGAGGAGGTGACGCAATGATCCCGAATCCTGTAAGGGACCGCTGGGCGGCGGGCGGCGCGGCGGTCAATGGCTGGCTGTCGATGTCGTGCCCCTTCGCCGCCGAGGTGATGGCCGCGCAGGGCTTCGACAGCCTGACCGTCGATCTGCAGCACGGCGTGATCGACTATGCCGGCGCCGTGGGCATGTTCCAGGCGATGCGCGCGAGCGGGGTGGCGCCGATGGCGCGGGTGCCCTGGCTCGATCCGGGGATCGTGATGAAGATGCTCGATGCCGGGGCGCTCGGGGTGATCTGCCCGATGATCGACACGCCCGAGCAGGCCGCGCGCCTTGCCGAGGCCGTGCGCTACCCGCCCGAGGGGCGTCGCAGCTTCGGGCCGACGCGCGCCGCGCTGTCGGCGGGGCCGGATTACTTCAAGGGCGCGAATGCCGCGGTGCTCGCCTTCGCGATGATCGAGACCGCCGAGGGCCTGGCCAATCTCGACGCGATCCTCGCCACGCCGGGGCTCGACGGGGTCTATGTCGGCCCCGCGGACCTCACGCTCGGGGTCACGCAGGGGCGTCTGAGCCCCGGTTTCGACCGCGAGGAATCCGAGATGGTCGAGGTGATCCAGCACATCGCGCAGGCCGCGAAGGCCGCCGGGCGCCGCGCGGCCCTGCATTGCGGCGCGCCCGAGTATGCCGCCAAGGCCGTGGGCTGGGGCTATGACATCGTCACGATGGGCACCGATGCGCGGCTGCTCGCGGATGCCGCGGCGGGGACCGTGGCGCGCACGCGCGGGCTGCTCGCGGCGCCGGGCGGGGAGGGGGGCTGATGCCGCATGCCGTCATCGCCGGGCCGATCCACGCGGCCGGGGTCGCGCTCCTCAAAGGGCGCGGCTGGCGGTGCACGCATTTCACCGAAGAGTCGCCCGACGCCTATCTCGCCGCGCTGCCCGAGGCCGATGCGCTGCTGATCCGCACGCAGTCGCTGACGGCGGAGGCGATCGCGTCCGCGCCCGGGCTGCGCATCGTCTCGCGCCACGGGGTGGGCTATGACGCGGTCGACCGGGAGGCGCTGGCGGCGCGGGGGATTCCACTTGCGGTCGTCGGGGATG
Source organism: Paracoccaceae bacterium (assembly GCA_003550665.1). Taxonomy (GTDB): domain Bacteria; phylum Pseudomonadota; class Alphaproteobacteria; order Rhodobacterales; family Rhodobacteraceae; genus Alkalilacustris. Next base: position 14,217 of record PUKW01000211.1, read on the forward strand.
TCAATTCGCGCACCGTGGCCGAGCATGCGATGATGCTCCTGCTCGCGGCGGCGCGGCGGGCGCTGCGCAGTGACCGCGCCGTGCGCGCGGGCGACTGGGCCTATCGCAATTCGCTGGCGCCGCGCGAGCTTTATGCGCGCACGCTGCTGATCGTGGGCTATGGCCGGATCGGGCGCCACCTGGCGGCGATGGCGGCGGGGTTCGGGATGCGCATCGTCGCGTTTGACCCGTATCTGGAGGCTGGCGATTTCGAGGGCGTCGTCCGCGCCGAGACGCTCAAAGATGCGCTCGCCGACGCCGATTTCGTTTCGCTGCATCTGCCAAAGGGCGGCGAAACCGTGCTCGACGCGGCCGCGATCGCGCGGATGAAGCCCGGCGCCGTCGTCGTCAACACCGCGCGCGGCGGGCTGATCGACGAGGCCGCGCTGGCAGAGGCGCTGCGCAGCGGTCATCTCGGCGCCGCCGGGCTCGACGTGTTCGAGACCGAGCCGCCGCCGCGCGATCACCCGCTTCTCGATTGCGACACCGCGATCCTGACGCCGCATTCCGCGAGCCTGACCGCCGATTGCGCCGAGCGCATGGCCCTGCGCAGCGCGCAGAGCATCCTCGATCATTTCGACGGCCGGCTCGATCCCGGCCTCGTCGTGACCCCGCCGGGGTGACCCGATCCTCCGGGTGCGCCCGGAGTCATGCCGCAGCGGCCCCGGCGGCACGATGACGGGGCCGACCCAAGGGAGGACGTCATGAAAAAACTGCTCACCACCACCGCGGTCGCCGTCGCGAGCCTCACCGTCGCCGCCCCCGCCGCGGCCGAAGGCGAGAACTTCGTGCTCATCAGCCACGCGCCCGATGGCGACAGCTGGTGGAACGTGATCCAGAACGCGATCCAGGTCGCCGGCGACGAGGTCGGCGCCAATGTCGATTACCGCAACCCGACGACGGGCGATCTCGCCGACATGGCGCGCATCATCGAACAAGCCGCCGCGGGCAACACCGACGGCATCATCGTCACCATTGCCGATTTCGACGTGCTCGAAGGCCCGATCCGCAACGCCGTCGATCGCGGAATCCCGGTGGTGACGATCAATTCGGGCACCATCGAACAGTCCGAGGAACTCGGGGCGCTCCTGCATGTCGGCCAGCCCGAATACGACGCGGGCTACGGCGCCGGGCAGCGCGCGGTCGAGGAGGCCAGCGCCGAATCCTTCCTGTGCGTGAACCACTACATCACCAACCCCGCCTCTGTGGAGCGCTGCCAGGGCTTTGCCGACGCGCTCGGCGTGGAGCTCGGCAGCCAGATGATCGATGCCGGCCAGGACCCCGGCGAGATCCAGAACAACGTGCAGGCCTACCTGACCTCGAACCCCGAACCCGACGCGATCCTGACGCTGGGGCCGTCCTCGGCGCATCCCACGCTGCGCGCACTCGACACCATGGGGCTCGACGGCGAGATCTATTTCGGCACCTTCGACGTCTCCGACGAGATCTCCGAGGCGATCCGCAACGACATCATCCACTTCGCCATCGACCAGCAGCCCTTCCTGCAGGGGCACATGCCGGTGACGATCCTCGCCAACTATGTCCGCTACGGCATCGCGCCGAGCAACTCGGTCAATTCCGGGCCCGGTTTCGTGACGGCCGACAATGTCGGGCTGATCGAGGAGCTGGCGGGCGAGTTCCGTTGAGCACCGCGCCGCGCGGGGTTCTGCCTCGCGCGGCGTTGCGGCAGGGAGGGCCGAAATGACCGAAAATGTCGATCAGGGCGCTCATGACGAGCGCATCAAGCAGACCTCGAAGCTGCGGGACTGGCTCATACGCCCGGAGCTGGGCGCGGCCTGCGGAACGATCCTCGTCTTTGTCTTCTTTCTCATGATCGCGCGCGACACCGGGATGTTCGCGCCCGACGGTATCCGCAACTGGATGATTGTCGCCGCGCAGTTCGCGATCATCGCGACGGGGGCGTGCCTGTTGATGATCGCGGGGGAGTTCGATCTGTCGATCGGCTCGATGATCGGCTTTTCCGGCATCGTCATCGCGATCCTGTCGGTGCAGGTCGGGCTGCCGATGTGGCTGGCGATCATCGGTGCCTTCGTCGTGGCGATGGCGATCGGGGCGTTCAACGGCTTTCTGGTGATCCGGACCGGGCTGCCGAGCTTCATCGTCACGCTCGCCTCGCTGTATATCCTGCGCGGGCTGACGATCTGGCTGTCGATCCTGACCACGAACCGCACCATCATCAGCGGCGTCGGCCAGGCGGGCGAGGGCGACTGGCTCGGGATCGCCTTCGGTGGCGTGGCGTTCCAGGGGCTGTTCCAGTGGTTCGCCGATGTCGGGATCCTCGCGACCTACGCGACGGGCACCCGCGCGGGGCAGCCGCTGGTCGCCGGGGTGCCGATGATGATCATCTGGGCGATCGTGCTCATCGTGTTCGCGCATCTGCTTCTGACCCGCACGCGGTTCGGCAACTGGATCTATGCCGCCGGCGGCAATGCGCAGGCGGCGCGCTATGCCGGTGTGCCGGTCAACCGCGTGAAGATATTGATGTTCATGTTCACCGCCTTCTGCGCGACGGTCTTCGCCGCGGCACAGGTGATGGAGTTTGGCTCCGCGGCCGCCGATCGCGGCATGCTCAAGGAGCTCGAGGCGATCATCTGTGTGGTCATCGGCGGCGCGCTTCTGACGGGCGGCTACGGCTCGGTCGTCGGGGCTGCGATGGGCGCGCTGATCTTCGGGATCGTGCAGCAGGGGCTCTACTTCGCCGGCGCGGAAAGCTCGCTTTTCCGGGTGTTCCTCGGGGTGATCCTGCTCATGGGGGTGATCCTGAACACCTATATCCGCCAGATCATCACGGGGGAGAAGTGAGATGAGCGAACCCATCATCGAGCTGCGCGGCATCGAGAAGCATTTCGGCCCCGTGATCGCGCTGGCGGGGGTATCGCTCGGGGTGCATCCGGGCGAGTGCCACTGCCTTCTGGGCGACAATGGCGCGGGCAAGTCCACCTTCATCAAGGTGATGTCCGGCGTGCATCAGCCGACGAAGGGCGAGATCCGCTTCGAGGGCGCGCCCATGCGCTTTGGAGATCCGCGCGAGGCGATCGCGGCGGGGATCTCCACCGTCTACCAGGATCTCGCGATGATCCCGCTGATGTCGGTGGCGCGCAACTTCTTCATGGGCAACGAGCCGCAAAAGCGCGTCATGGGCATCCCTTTCTTCGATCACGACCATGCCAATCGCGTGACGATGCAGGAGATGGCCCGGCTCGGAATCCGCCTGCGCGGCCCCGACCAGGCCGTGGGCACCCTCTCGGGCGGCGAGCGCCAGACCGTCGCCATCGCGCGCGCGGCCTATTTCGGCGCCAAGGTGCTGATCCTCGACGAGCCGACCTCGGCGCTGGGCGTGCGCCAGACCTCGAACGTGCTCGCCACCATCGATGCGGTGCGCAAGCGCGGCGTCGCGGTGGTGTTCATCACCCACAATGTGCGCCATGCGCATGCCGTGGGCGACCGCTTCACGGTGCTCAACCGCGGCAAGACGCTGGGCACCGCGTCGCGCGGCGAGATCACGCCCGAGCAGCTGCAGGACATGATGGCCGGCGGCGAGGAGCTCGCCGAGCTCGAGGGTTCGCTCGGCGGCACGGTCTGAGGGGGCGGGATGCGCGACTACAGGGTCGGCCTGATCGGCACGGGCTTTATGGGGCGCACCCATGTGCTGGGCTTCGCCACCGCCGCGCGGGCCTTCGAGATGCCGGTGCGGCTGCGGCTCGCGGCGGTCGCCGATGTCACAGAGGCAGCCGCCGAGGCCGCGCGCCGATCCTTCGGGATCGAGCGCGCAACGGGTGACTGGCGCAGCCTGATCGACGATCCGGCCATCGACGTGATCGACATCACCGCGCCCAATGCGCTGCACGGCGAGATGGCGCTCGCGGCGATCGGGGCGGGCAAGCATGTCTATTGCGAAAAGCCCCTCGCGCCGACCGCCGCAGAGGCGCGCGAGATGACCGAGGCCGCCGAGGCGGCGGGCGTGGTCACGCAGGTGGGCTTCAACTACGTCGCCAATCCGATGCTGCGGCTGGCGCGCGAGATGATCGGGGGCGGCGAATTGGGTGAGATCCTGTCCTATGAGGGGCGGCACGCCGAGGACTACATGGCCGACCCGGCCGCCCCCTGGTCGTTTCGCCACGATCCCGCCGGCGGCGGCGCGATGGCCGATCTCGGCAGCCATGCGCTCGCCACCGCCGAGTTCCTGCTCGGCCCGATCGCGGAGCTGATGGGCGACGCCGCGACGGCGATCCGCGAACGTCCCGCGCCTGGCGGGCCGCGCGCCGTCGAGGTCGATGACGCCGCGCGCGCTTTCCTGCGCTTCGAGAGCGGCGTGCCCGGCCTCGTCACTGCGAGCTGGGTCGCGACCGGGCGCAAGATGAGCCACGATTTCGAGGTTCACGGCACGAAGGGCGGGCTCTACTTCACCGGCGAGCGGCTCAACGAGCTGCAATTCTACAGCGCGGGCGACGCGGCGGGGCGCCGGGGCTTTCGCACCATCGTCGCCGGGCCCGAGCATCCGCCCTATGCGCGGTTTTGCCCCGCGCCGGGGCATCAGCTCGGCTTCAACGATCTCAAGGCCATCGAGATTGCGGGATTCGCGGACGCGCTTGCGGGCGGGCCCGAGCCCTTCGGCTTTCGCAAGGGGCTGCGCATCCAGCGGCTGGTGGAGGCGGTGCGGGACTCGTCGGCCGCGCGCGGCTGGGTTACCACGGCGCCGGGCGAGGAGGGAGCCATGCCATGAGTGATCTGCGCATCAGGCCCGCCGGCACATCCGGCAAGGTCCATGACGTCACCCCCGAGAGCGCGGGCTGGGGGCATGTCGGCTTCGGGCTCCACCGGCTCGCGCCAGGCGAAAGCGCCGCCGAGGCCGCGGGCGCGCGCGAGGCGATTCTCGTGCTTGTCGAGGGGCGCGCCGAGATTGCCGCGGCGGGGACGGATTTCGGCGCGCTGGGCGCGCGGATGCATGTCTTCGAGGCGACGCCGCCGCATGCGGTCTATGTGCCCGAGGGCGCGGACTGGACGGCGCGTGCGCTCACGGACTGCACCCTCGCGGTCTGCACGGCGCCGGGCGGCGGAGGCTATCCCGCGCGGCAGCTCGGCCCCGAGGGAATCACCCTCCTCACCCGCGGCACGGGCGCCAATACCCGCCACATTCACAACATCGCGATGGAGGATCGCGACGTGGCCACGAGCCTGCTGGTCACGGAGGTCTTCACCCCGCCCGGCAACTGGTCCTCCTACCCGCCGCACCGCCACGACGAGGACGATTTTCCGAACATCACCCTGCTCGAGGAGAGCTACTATCACCGGCTCGATCCGCCGCAGGGATTCGGCTTTCAGCGTGTCTATACCGAAGATGGCAGCCTCGATGCGACGATGACGGTGCAGGACGGCGACGTGGTGCTGGTCCCGCGCGGGCACCACCCCTGCGGGGCGCCCCACGGCTATGCGATGTATTATCTCAACGTGATGGACGGGCCGCTGCGCAAATGGCGGTTTCGCAACGACCCGGCGCATGACTGGATCGCGCGGCGCGACGCACAGGACTGAGTCGGCGCATGCGGTGCCGGCGGCCTGTGACCGAAAAGACGCTATCGGCGCGGTTTCGCAGCGTCGTCCCCCAGCTTGCGCTTGTGCTTCGCGCCGCGGCGCTGCATGTTGCCAGCATCAGCGCGAAACATGTTGTCAGTGCGTGCGGGGGCTGAACCGCGTGCCAGCTACGGAAGAAGAGTACCATGAAAACGATCATTGGCGCCGCGCTCATCAGCGCACTCGCAGTTCCCGCCTTCGCCGGCAGCGTGGGTGGCAAGATGGCCGAACCCGTCGTCGAGCCCCGCGTGATGGACACCCCCACGCCGGCCGCCCCGGCCCGTGATTGGACGGGCCCCTATGTCGGCCTCAACGGCACCTATATCGGTGTCAACAACCGCGACCGCGGCAACTTCGGCGGCAGCGGCCCCGGAATCGGCGCCCATGCCGGCTACAACTTCGATTTCGGCGGCTTCGTGCTCGGCGCCGAGG